>CAJOLG010000027.1 GCA_905235315.1 uncultured Solobacterium sp.
ATCTGCCGCAAGACCGGTCTGATGATCGGAGTATCCCGGACGGGAACTGATCGTATCCGCGGTTTCCGACCCGTAGCTCGCGCAGTAGCCGTTGTACAGGGACCGCTGATAATCCTCACCGCGGTAGGCGGAGGAGATCTTCAGATATACACCGTCTTCCTGTGCGGCCTGCGCCATCTGCGCAATTGCCTCGGCAGCCGGCTCCCGCATCGTGCACGCGGCTGTCTGCGCAATGTTGGGAGTTATCAGATCGGAAGGCACATAGCCGTCCGGCAGTTTGTGTTTCTTGTTTGCGACAACCAGCAGGCTGTCCGTATCAGTAAACAGAGCGGGGTCGAGTGTCGGCTCCGGCTCCGGGGTTTCTTCCGGTTCTTCCGCGATTACGGGTACCGGTGTTTCTGCCGGAATCTCTTCTTCCGGCGCTGCATTCCGATTCCCGAAAAACGTCATATATACGCTGGCGCCAAATACCACGGCCAGCACAATCAGCAATACGGAAAGCAGTTTCTTAAGCATAGTTTTACTCCTTGAACAGTTTTTCAACCGGCAGATGACGAACAATGATATATCCGATCACAACCGCGATCAGTTCTCCGGCCGCAACCTGCAGGCCGTAGACCACTGCCATCTGCAGGATATGGTCCGGGTTCAGCATCCAGGCAAGTTCAAGGCCGACAAATACGGCGTTGAAGATGACCGGCATCAGGATGGCAAGTACGGGAACTGTCCCAACCGTGCGGTTTCGCAGCTTCCATGTGCATACCGCTGCCAGAAAGGTCGCAAGAGTTCCGACGACAATGTCAATCGGCCCGGTAACCGCCATGGCAGTACCGACCAGATTGGTGAGGAAGCAGCCGAGTGTCAGTGCCGGGATTGCCGGTTTCCAGATCAGCGGCAGCATGGTCAGCGCCTCCGCAAGGCGGACCTGTATCGGTCCGTAGGACAGAGGTGCCAGTGCAAGGGATACGGCGGCGTAGATCGCCGCTGTCATCGCGATTCTTGCAAAACGCTTGTTGTTCATATAAAAATCTCCTTATTTTGGGTGTACGTCGGGTAGCCGCTACCGACGGCGGTAAAACCGCAATCCTTATTTTATAAAAGGATTTCATTTCCCTCAACAGGAGATTTGCGAATCTTCCTGCGCAGGCAGAACAGATCCGGGTTTTATAAAACTTCGATCAGAACTCCGCAATGATGGCTGCCGTGACGGCAGAACTGTGCGCTGCCGCTTCGGCTTCGATCTCCGTATATGCTTTTCCGGCACCGTCATTTGCGTTGTCGGAAATGGACCGCAGGATGACAAACGGAACATGGTTCAGCCATGCGGTCTGCGCAACGGCCCCGCCTTCCATCTCCGTGCAGAGCCCGCCGAACTTCGCTTTGATCTCATTCTTCTTTGCCTGGGAGCTGATGAACTGATCTCCGCTGACCACACGGCCTTCAAACACCGCCACATCCGGTGCGGCAGTTTTCACTGCCTCCACCGCCATGGCACGGAAGGCATCATCTGCCGGAAACGCAATCACGGACTGCCCCGGAACCTGTCCGGCTTCATACCCGAACGGCACCGCGTCCATGTCATGCTGGAGCACATCAGTGGAAACTACGATATCGCCGATCGCAATGCGGTCATCCATCGAGCCGGCAAGCCCGGTATTCAGGATATGCGTCACTTCAAAACAGTCGATCAGGATCTGCGTGCAGGCCGCGGCGTTCACTTTCCCGACCCCGCTGCGCACCAGAACGATCTCCGTATTCCCAAGCGTTCCGCCATAGAAGGTCATGCCGGCCTTCTCTACGGTGCGCGTAATCGTCATTCGTTCTTTCAATACCGAAACTTCCGTTTCCATCGCACCGATAATTCCGATTTTCTTTTTTTCCATACTCCTCCGTATACCTTTCGCTGATTTGTTTCTTCAGGCAATAATGCCTCTGTTTTTAAACTCCCGGATCAGGAATGTCATCGCAACGGTTTTGGCATCCGTCACTTCACCGCTCACCACAAGTTCGGTGATCTCATCCAGTGTGAGTTTTGTCAGATTGATATTTTCATCTTCATCGAGATGCTGGCCGACAAATGCGCCCTGCTTTGCATAGTAGAGTTCAATCACTTCACTGTCATATGCCGGGGTCGGCACCAGGGAACCAAGCCGCACAAAGCCGTTCCCTTCATAGCCGGTTTCCTCCACGATCTCGCGCTTTGCGGTAGTGAGCGGGTCCTCTCCCGGCTCTTTTTTTCCGGCCGGGTATTCCAGCATGACGATCCCTTGTCCATAGCGGTACTGCCGCACAAAGAAGAACTTTCCATCCTCATCCTCGAGGGCGATTCCGACCCCTCCGGGATGCACAACAACTTCCCGGGGAGCTCTTGACCCGTCCGGCAGCTCCGCTTCATCGAGACGAACCTTGATGATATGCCCGTCATAGACGGTCGTCTGTTTAACTGTCTTCTCGTTCAGTTCCATCGTTTATTACCTCGCCTGTTTCTTCGTCCAGCGGTTTCCGCATCAGTTCCCTGCACAGAACGATCTCACGGGATGATTCCTTCCCCTCAATACATGTCTGCATGGTTAAGAACCGGTCGGTTTCATCAAATTCAACACCGGTATGGTAATACTCATACTTCGCAATCGTATCCCGGAAAATGTCCATGTATTCCTTATCGTAGGACAATTATACTGAAGCCCTTCAATTGTGACCTGGTAGCCTTCATACTCCACCAGCGGGCATTCAAATACCGAAGCGATTTCATAGTATCGGACATCCCTGTCCGTTATCAATGAAACATACCGGTTTTCTTCATACATCTCTTCCTTCATCAGAAGCGCCAGCGGGGTAAAGGCAAGCGTGCGGTCCGGATTGCGGAATTCATACACGTAATGGCCGTAGACAATCGTATTCTGGTCATCGCGTTCCAGGTCGTTTGCCGGTTCCAGCGCGATCGAGCCGTAGGAACGGTATTCCCCCGTCTCCCAGTTCTTATACAGATAGTCATTCACCCATTCGCTGTACAGCACCGGGGTGCGGATCAGGCCGCTGTGAAAATGCAGGATTGCCTTCACATCCGGATTGATCTCCTCATCCTGTTTGAGTTCAAGGAACAGATCCGCAAGTTCTGCGTCCTCATATTCGTATTCTTCCTTTGCGGGCGGCTCAGGCTCTGCCGTGGGCTCCTGGACAGGTTCCGAAGTCGGCACCGGTTCGTTCATCAGCGACCGCAGACTCAGCAGAAACGCCGTCATGGACAACACGAACAAAATCATACAGGCAATCAGTGCGCCGATCAGTAATTTCGTATGTTTCATGCGTTTTATTATAACCTTTTTCCGTGAATGATCAGATCCAGCTGTAATCGCCGCCGGTCACCGCCAGCGAAAGCAGCGTGTCATACTTTACAACTTCCTCTTCTCCCTCGATCACTTCGAGCAGTTCTGCGTCTTCTCCGATCTCCGGCATCGCTTCATTCGGGCCGATTTCCATATCCGGCTGTTTCCCGCAGTACGGACAGATCATCTTCGGCCCGATTCTCGTATCAAGAAAGCGGGTGCCGCATGATCTGCATTCATAAAACCCGCAGCGTGATGTTCCTTCCGGCACATAATACATTGTCCAGTCCTCCTGTTTCCGGTATCTGACGGTTCTGATTGTATCGCGCTTTCGGCGCAAAAGAAAACGCAGATTCCGGAAATGATCCGGCGTCTGCGCTTCTGTCTGTCTTCTAAAGAATCGGTATGCGTACCGTACAGTCGCTGAGCGGCCAGGTGCTGCACGCATGAATATACCCGAACTGCCGGTCTGCCCGGCGTCTGCCGTCTCCCTCCGCCGGGATGAAGACTTCCCCGCTGACGAGCTTTGCGCGGCAGTACCCGCACGCGCCGGAACGGCAGCGGGACCTGTTCTTAATGCCGGCCCGCTCGAGCGCAACCGTAATCGGTTCAAGGGAATCTGCTTCAATGACATCTTCCTGTATACCGCGCAGCACCGTAAGCTTGAATTTCTGCGGTTCTGCATCCTTCGGATATCCTTCCGCTGAAGTGACATCCCGCGGTGCACCGAACACTTCCATACGGATGCGTTTTGCGGGCACATGAAGTGCTTCGAGTTCGCCTTTGACAAAGTGATACATCGCAAGCGGCCCGCAGACAAAGTAGGTTGTGTCTTCCGAGGAATATTTCTGAATCAGCTCCCGGGTCAGAAACCCTTTCTCGCCTTCATAGTCCTCATCCCCGCTGATGACATTCACGAACTTTACGCGGTCACATTTGATCGCATTAAGCTGTTCTTCCAGAATGATGTCTTTGGTCGAAACGGAGCCGTAAAGAATCGTCAGATCCATGTCGAGTGTTCCGTGCTCGATTTCCTTTGCCATGGAATAAAACGGCGTGATCCCGCTTCCGCCGGCCAGGGCGACAACCTGTTTGGAATCGCGGAGCGGTTCATAATGGAATTCGCCGAACGGCAGATGCGCTGTCAGCCGGTCTCCTTCCTTCAGGCCTTCATACAGCCGGTTTGCGGCATAGCCGGTATCCGGACGGCCGTTCCGGATCGTCAGCTGGAAGAACGGATGTTCCCCGGTCCGCGCCTCAAACGGAGCGCTGGAGATGGAATACGGGCGGGTGGTGACAGTGCCGTCAAATTCAAGATCCAGCGATGCGTACTGCCCCGCCTCAAACGGCGGAAGGACATCTCCGTCTGTCGCTTCAAATGTGAAGCGGCGCGCGGTCGGCGAAACGTCTTCGACTTTTGTGACAACGACGCGTGTTGCCTGGGGATGAAGCTCATCTGCCACCTCACGGATATGATCGCGGTAGTTATTCTCCGGACTGCCGTTTTCAATCAGCTTCCGTCTTGCGTTTGTGACACGGGTGGCACCCATCACGTCCTCCAGAAACCCATGAATCTTCATTTCGCGGCAGCCTCCTTCTTCATTTCTTCCAGAATCATTGTGGAAGCGATCTTCCCGTTATTGATATTGCATGCCATACCGTCACCGACAAGCTGATGGCTTGCGCAGCCGACAAGGCCTTTGATGTACTGTTCCTTCTCAACATCTTCGAGCCGGCCGACCACCGAGTTGTCCATGGAGTGCTGGTAGCCGTAGACGCCTCCCTGATACATTCCCGTATAGCGGGCAACAGTCATCGGAGTTTCAATCACAATCTCCTGCACATGATCCAGCAGGTTGACCCCGAGCCGCTTACTGACGGTATCAATCATCTCCTTTGCGATTCTGCGTTTCACCGCAAAGTAATCATCCGCCGTAACATCCGCAAATGCCTCCGGCAGCGGCAGATTCGTGATGGAAAGACTTGTCATCCCCTCCGGAACCGCATCGGGATTTGCGTAATTGAGGCAGATCGTAGTGAGATAACTCCAGCCGCCGGCGTGTTTCCCCTGTGCCCAGAACACATCCGTATCAAACGGAATCTCACTGGAGAAAACAGAATACGAGTGGATATTGAGATCCTGCGGCTTTTTGTCGAGCAGAAGAACGACCGAGAAATTGGTCACGGACATCGGCATCGCATTGGCATACTTTCTTGCCTGTACGGGAACCTCCGACTGCGGCTCGATCATCTTTGCGTAAACGGTATTGGGATACGGTGCGCTCGCCACGTAGCGGGCATGGATCTCATCCCCGCGCGAGGTGCGGACCCCGTAAACATGTCCGTCCTTTACGAGAATCTTCTCCACATTCTGGCAGTACTCAAACTGGACGCCGAGTTCTTCACACCGGTTCTGCATGGCGAGTGCCATTTCATGGGAGAACCCTCTTGCGACATAACTGCCGCCCATCATGTAGTCGGCCATCAGGAAGGCATAGATCGTAAACGGAAGTGAGCTGATCGGCTGGCCGACATAGATCCAGTATGCGCTCAGAATTTTCTTAACGGACTCCGGCAGAACAAAGGCGGTATCGAGCACCTCCTTCGCGGAATAGCCGGCTGTCTTTACAAGCGCTTCATGTTTCATCAGCATCTCCAGTTTGGAGATGTTGTGTTCATTGAGAAAGAGCACGGAGTTGTACACACTCAGGCAGAGTTCAAGCAGCCGGTTGACCTCGGCTCTTGTGCCGGGATACTGTGCTTCGATCTCATCCGCGCAGATCCATGTTCCGTCACTGCGTCTGCCGGCGTGAAGCGCAATATCAATTTTGTCTTCCGGCGAATACAGTTCGTAGGCTTCCGGTACCCGAAGCCAGTCGATGACGACATTCATCTCATCGAGATACTTCCGGATATAGAGCGGGTCTTCCGCCGGACCGAGCGACATCATCTCATGGAGGGTCGCTTCCATTTCAATGCCGCTGCGCACAAAGCTTGTGGCGACGCCGCCCGGCAGGTTGTGCCGCTCCAGGACGAGGACCGACTTCCCTTCCGAAGCCAGCCGCATGGCGCAGCTCATTCCGGCCAGCGCGCCGCCGATGACAATCACGTCATAATTATCTTTATAGAACGCCATAGGATTTCCTTTCTGGTTTAACCACCATCATTATAATCTGAAACCGGCTGAAAGGTTCACCGTAACTGACTGTTTCCTTCGCAAAGTTTCTGTTAAACTGGGGTTGTCTGGGTTATGGTCAGACCACAAATGAGGTGGCTTATGGAAATCGGTATCATTGAAGCTCCTACCGTTAAGGAACTGTTTATTCAAAAAATCGCCGGCATGATCATCAACGGGGAACTGCAGCCCGGTGAGAAACTTCCCAGCGAGCGGGAACTGGCATCACAGGCACGAATCTCCAAGTCTGCGGTGCATTTTGCGATGGCGGAGCTCGAACGGCTCGGCTTTGTGGAGACAAGCGCACGGCACGGTACCTTTGTCAGCGATTATGCAAAACGCGGTACGATCGAAACCCTGAATCTTCTGGTAAGTTACAGCAGCGACAGTTTTCTCGACCGCAGGCACATGGAAGATATGCTGGAGATGCGGACCGCAATCGAAGGCAAGGCACTGGAGGTTCTTGCCGAAACACTGACGCCGGAATCCCTGAAGGTGCTGGAAGAGGATGTCGCCGCAAGCGAAGCGATCGCCCGGGAAGCAGGGGATATCCATTCGCTGGCCGTTAGCTTCTTTGAATTTCACCATGACATCTGCTTTGTCTCGGGCAACTTTATTCTCCCCCTGCTGTTCAACTCCTTCCGGGTTGTGACCCTCGCCTATTGGGAACACGCCATCCGGCTGCTTGGCAAAGACACCTGCATCAAACTGATGAAGGATCTGCTTGAACTGATCCGAAAGCAGGACGCAGAAGGCGCTGTCGCCTTCCTGAAGGAAGAATTCGACATGTATCTGAACCTCACGGAAGCGCGGCGCTGAGTCCTGCGCATCAATCCGAATGAAAAGGGAACCCTGTCCGAAACAGCTGACAGAATTCCCTGTTTTCAATCTCTCTGATCGAACGGAATGAACTCGCGGTCCTCCGCTACACTTCGGTAGGCAGGCCGGATGATCTTGTCCATCGTCACCAGCTCTTCGAGGCGGTGTGCGCTCCATCCGACGATACGGGCAATCGCAAAGAGCGGGGTAAACAGCTCCCGCGGAATGCCGAGCATCTCATACACAAAGCCGCTGTAGAAGTCGACATTCGGGCATACACCCTTGTAGATCTTCCGCTCTTCCGCAATGACCTGCGGCGCCGTGATTTCGACGTTGCGGTACAGCGCAAGGTCATCGGTCCGCCCCTTTGCGGCAGCGAGAGGCTCCACAAAGCGTTTCAGAATCACTTCCCGCGGATCCGACAGGGAATAGACCGCATGTCCCATACCGTAGACCAAACCCTTGTGGTCATACGCTTCTTTGCGGACGATCTTGCGGACATACTCCGCAACTTCATCCCGGTCATTGTAGTCCGAGATGTGTTCCCGGATGTCATCCATCATCCGCATGACCTGCAGATTCGCACCGCCGTGCTTGTTTCCCTTGAGCGAAGACATGGCTGCCGCGATCGCCGAATAGGTATCGGTTCCGGCAGATGTAACGACCCGGGTGGTGAAGGTGGAGTTGTTTCCTCCGCCGTGCTCCATATGCAGAAGAAGTGCCGCATCAAGCGCCTTCGCCTCGAGCTCGGTATACTTCATATCGGGCCGCAGCATGCGCAGGAAGTTTTCCGGGGTGGTCAGCGAAGGATCCGCCCGGTGAATATACATACTGTTATCCAGATCGTAATGATTATGCGCATGGTAGGCATAGACCGCCAGCATCGGGAATACCGCAATCAGCATCATGCTCTGGCGAAGTACATTCGGCACCGAGAGATCATCCTTGCGGTCGTCATACGATGCCAGGGTCAGAATACTCCGGGTCATCGAGTTCATGATGTCCTCGCTCGGCGCTTTCATGATGACATCCCGCGTGAAGTTGGTCGGCAGCTGCATCAATTCCGCGATGACTCCCTTGTATCGGGTCAGTTCTTTTTCGGAAGGCAGATCTCCGAACAGAAGCAGATACGCCGCCTCATCATAGATTAACCGTTTGCCTGCCGCATCCTGCACAATATCGAAAATGTTATATCCGCGATAGCGGAGTTCTCCGTCACAGGGGGTCTTTACCCCATCCACCATCTTGAAGGAGCGGATGGTCGACACATGCGTAAGTCCGGTAAGGACACCGGCTCCGGTTTCGTCACGCAGTCCTTTTTTGACACCATATTCATCAAACAGCTCCTTACTGACTTCATCATTTTTGATCAGAAGCTGTGCCTGTTTATCCATATAAGCGTTGGGAATATTCATTCAATCTGTCCTTTCTTCATGGAAAAATGAAAAATATATTGCTAATTTTCGCACTTTGAAAAATTTTTTCAATGTTTCAGACCGTAATTTCGTATATTTTTCACATTATTTTCAACGGCAGAGCGCAAAAAAAGAGGGGTCCCTCAGCGGGGGATCCCTCCTGGTTTTCGCAATGAAATTCTCTGCGTATCAGAAGAAGCGTTCCACCAGTTCTCTGGAGTATTCTGCGGTTTCGTCCATGTCACCGAACGACATGATTTCACCGGCATAGTAGGTGTCATACTTGCCCTGCATCGCTTCGACATCGTCATACCAGCCTGCCGCATAATCCTCGGAGAATACATGCGGGAAGTAGTACCAGCTCTGCTCATTGACAACCTTGGAAGCAGGATTCTTCATGATCTTCAGATCTTCAAGAACGGTTTCCCTGCATTCCTCATACGGGATCTCCGCACTGTTCCTGTGCTTGCGGAGGGCGTAGGTTGTGATGACCTGGTTCTTTGTGTCTCTCCATCTTCTGTAGTAAACCATCAGATGGCCGAGCCGTTCCGGCGTCATGTTGTCGAATACATAGTAGGAGATTTCCGGATGATCTTCCGGTTTGGTCTCAACAGCCAGAACGTCATAGCGCTCGTAATCGATTTTGGCGAAGTGCGCCGCCTCATCCTCACGCGCATCGGCATAATCCGGGAAGTACTGCAGCGGAGCAGTAACGATCAGCTTGTCATATTCTTCCACGGTGCCGTTAACGGTGACATAGACTTTTCCGTCTTTCCGTTCCACCTTTGTAATGTCGCTGTTGAGCCGTGCGCTGTTCTTCAGCTTCTCATTCAGGCTTTCCCAGATGAACTGTGTTCCGTTCTTCCATGTCCAGAGATTGATGCGCACAAAGTTCATGCAGGTCTGGAAGTCCAGATACTTCAGGACATAGGCAGCCGGAATTTCATCAAAGTAACCGTAGCCGAAAGAAGTGAACGGGCCGATCCAGATATCCTGGGTCAGTTCCACGTTGTTCAGTTCACACCAGTCTTTAAACGGCATCGTGAGATCCTTCAGATTCTCGTTGGTTCCGCTGACAGGCTCGCGTTCCGGTGTAGCCGCAAAGCCGTCATACCGTCCCTGGGCAACTCCGCGGTGTCCGTTAACATCGTATCCCTTGTACTTTGTCTCCAGGATACGGCCGAGTTCCGTGACCTGTTTCTTCATCTTCATAAGACGCGGGATCTTCAGAATGTTCTTTTTCGGCTCAAACGGTTCAATTACATTGCCGTTGCGGTCTTTGTAGTTCCGGTTCAGCTGCGGGCCGTCATGCGTGATGCCGCAGAATTCCTCAACATCGTGAATCGCATAGTAAGAGGGAACGCCCATGATTGCGCCCATTTCATAACGTCTGCCATTATAGTAGGGACTGTGGCATTTTCCGCCGACATGATCATTCCGCTCAAGAATGGTGTAGTTCTCATACCCCTTCTGTTCAAGGTACATGCCTGCAGAAAGTCCGGCGGGGCCTCCGCCGATGATGCAGATTTTCGTATTCTTATCCATCATTATCCTCCGATAGATTAATTCTTGATTTTATTATAGTTCGCAGGTCGGGTTTGTTGAACAGAAAAAAATCGGATTTAAGCTTGTGGTCAAACCAGTTACCAGTTTGATGCAGGGTTCGTTAAACCCTTTATCCCCTCCGGCTCAAGGTTGACGGTAAATCTTTTCCTTCCCTATAATTTAGTTGGTTAAACCACGGCTTCAGGCCTGCCCGGTGCGGTTTCCGCACCTGCCTGTAAGCGTTTTCAGCAAACCTCAGAAGGAGAAGAACCATGCCAAGAGAAGTGAATCCCCGCATTCATGTCAATGAACGCGATTTTCCGCAGGAAGACTATCACTGCGATGATCCCGAGAAGAAAGAGCTTGTGATCCGGCTTGCGCAGATGATCACAGACAATATCCCGCGCAAACTGCCCGGCGGCATGCATGAGAATCATATGGATTTCTGGATTCTCGACCGCCTCTTAACAAAAGAAGAAATAAAATTCATGATCAGCTTCCGGAAACGCCGGGTCGGACGGACAACGAAAGAACTCGCCGCCTGGAACAACATGAGCGAAGAGGAAGCACAGAAGATCATCAACCATCTTCTCTGGATCGGAATCATTGAACAGAACCGCGACAACGCGGATCACCATATTCAGTACATGATTCCCAAGTGGGTTGTCGGAAGCGGCGAATACATGGTGGAACATCCCACCCTGCCCGATCTGCATCCGGAAGTGGCAACCATGTTCAACCTCGCGCCTCAGGAACCGCTGGAACTCGCCGCAAAGCTTGTGCCTCCCGGCGGAGCCGGCATCGGAATGCATGTCATCCCGGTGGAAAAGGCAATCGAAGCGGAAAGCCAGTCGGTATCGGTTGAGCACCTGTCCCACTGGCTTGAGAAGTATGACACCTTCTGCAGTATGGTATGCGCCTGCCGCAAGGCACAGCGGATCCGCGGGGAAGGTGTCGGCGACATCGAAGGCCATATGTGCATCGGCGTCGGCGACATCGCCGAATTCCTTGTCACCTCCGGCAAGGATGCCCGGTACATCACCCGGGAAGAAGCGATGGACATCATCCTGCGGGCGGAACGCAAGGGATATGTACATCAGATTACAAACCTGGACGGCCCTGACCGCATCGTCGGCATCTGCAACTGCTCGGCAGGAAGCTGTTACGGTCTGCGTACGAGCCAGCTGTTCAACACCCCGAACATGAGCCGCAGCGCCTATCGTGCCCACGTTGACGCGGAAAAGTGCACCGCCTGCGGGAAGTGCGTGGAAGTCTGCCCGGCCGGTGCCGCAAAACTCGGCCAGAAGCTCTGCCGCAAAGACGGCTCCAAGGTCATGTATCCCATGCATGATCTTCCGGATGACAATGTCTGGGGCGAAGACAGGTGGGATCCGGATTACCGCGATCATAATAAGATCAACTGCTATGACACCGGCACTTCCCCCTGCAAGACCGCATGTCCCGCTCATATCGCCGTGCAGGGTTACATCCGCATGGCGGCCGAAGGACGTTATGAGGATGCGGTGAAGCTGATCCGTCAGGACAACCCCTTCCCTGCGGTCTGCGGCGCGGTCTGTAACCGCCGCTGTGAAGACCGCTGCACACGCGGTACGATTGACAAACCGGTTGCGATCGATGAGATCAAGAAGTTCCTCTGTCAGTATGAGGTGGAGCATCCGGATCGGTTCATTCCTGTCTGCGACAACGATGAAGGAAAACAGTGGGATGACTTCAAGATTGCGGTCATCGGCTCAGGCCCTGCCGGTCTCTCCGCCGCCTATTGGCTGCGCAGTCAGGGGTATCCGGTAACCGTATTTGAAAAAGAAAGCCGGCCCGGCGGGATGCTGGTGAACGGCATTCCGAACTTCCGTCTGGAAAAGGATATTCTGAGCGCAGAAATCTCCATTATTCAGCAGATGGGCGCAGAGATCCGCTGCGGCGTGGAGGTCGGGAAAGATCTCACGATTGAAGATCTCCGCAGCGAAGGATACAAAGCATTCTATCTCGCGATTGGCCTGCAGGGCGGCCGAAAGGCCGGCGTCCCGGGCGAAGACGGCGAGGGAGTCGAAAGCGGGGTCTCCTTCCTCCGCAGGATCAACCAGGATCCATCCGTTCGTCTGAACGGCGATACCGTCGTTGTGGGCGGTGGGAATGTTGCGGCAGATGTCGCACGGACCGCCCTGCGTGCAGGGGAAGGCAAAGTGTATATGGTCTCCCTGGAACAGCGGGCGGAAATGCCGGCAGCGAAGGAGGAGATCGAAGACGCTGAAACAGAAGGCATCACCATTGTCAACGGCTACGGTCCGAAGGAAATCATCCGGAATGCGGAAGGAAACGTGACTGCGATCATCTTCAAAAA
Organism: uncultured Solobacterium sp.; assembly: GCA_905235315.1. Lineage (GTDB taxonomy): Bacteria > Bacillota_I > Bacilli_A > Erysipelotrichales > Erysipelotrichaceae > Bulleidia. Next base: position 12,640 of record CAJOLG010000027.1, read on the forward strand.
GTGCACTGCCGTCTTTGATGAAGAGCACCGGTTCAACCCGCAGTATGACGAAACCGAAGATCTTCGGATCGACTGTTCCAACGTTCTGATGTCGATCGGACAGTGTGCGGAATGGGGTGATCTGCTTAAGGGTACCGCAGTGAAACTCAATCCGAACGGCACTGCCGCCGCAGATAAAATCACGTACCAGACGGATGAGCCGGACATCTTTGTCGGCGGTGACATCTATCACGGAGCCCGCTTCGCGATCGATGCGATTGCCGAAGGCAAACAGGGAATGGTCTCCATCAACCGTTATGTCCATGAAGGCCAGTCGCTTACGATCGGCCGCGATCTCAGGGAATTCATCGAACTTGACCGGGATGATATCCGGATCGAATCGTTTGACAGCGCCGACCGCCAGCGCCCGGGATTCCATCCGGGAGATGCGAAGACAACCTTCCGCGATCTGCGTGCTCCGTTCACCGAAGAACAGGTCCGCACGGAAGCGAACCGCTGTCTGAAATGCGGCGCCACTACGGTAGACCTCAACCAGTGCATCGGGTGCGGTCTCTGCACCACCCGCTGTAATTTCGATGCGATTCACCTGCAGCGCGATATCCCGCACGCCGCAGACATGCATACCGCCGAAGAAATGATGAAGTGTGTCGGCCCGTATGCCGTAAAGCGCGGAATCAAAATCCTGAAGAAAAAGATCACCGGCAAGTCGGATTATCCGACCGAACAGTGATCCGCACAATGTTATCAATGGGGCTGTAAAAAAACCTCCGGTTTAAAGCCGGAGGTTTTTTACAGCCCCTTTTCTGTTTATCCATGCATTACGGAAGCGAGATAGGAATTCTTGTATTCGGGGTCTCCGGTCACCTCACGGATGATTTTGAACTCATCCGGGAACCGGATCTCATCGTTCTCATCCTGGAGTTCGATTTCAAGAATCGCCTTGTCCTGCCAGAACGGGTAGATATCCAGTTCGAAGTACTGATTGTCATAGGTCAGGCAGTAGCGGGTCTTCCGGATCGGACGTTTTGCGGGATCAGCCTCCATCAGAAGATCGATGTACTGATTCTGTGTAAGCCGTTCTTCCACTTCAATGCGTTTGACATCCGAAATCGGACGTTTTGACGTCATGTAATACGTATAGTGTCCCTTCTCGCCGCGCTGGCGTACCCGAAGTTCTTCTCCCGCAGGCGCATTGAGATAGGTCTGGATGATCTCCACCTTATGGCAGCTGCTCTGCTGTTCGAGAACGGAGAGATCCGGGAATTCCACAAGGAACTTGCGCTCGATTTCAAACGGCCCGCGGTCTGCCCCGATGATTCCGGACATCTCCGCAATCAGCCGTTTCAGTTTTTCATTGAAGTCGGTCTCATTCCCGATAACGCGCAGATGCGGATGCCCGGTCCAGGCGGCTTCAATCCGGTCATCCAGGTCGATTGCCTGTTCAACGGATTCAATGCGCGCCTCATTATTCTCGGTGGTGTAAAACTGCACTGCGCCTTTTGCGGCAGTCACAAGGTGGAATACCGCATCATACGAATCCCGCACTTCCACTTCATTGAGATTCATCAGCCCAAGGATTTTCTGAAACTCTTCTTCGGTCATATATGCCCGGTTGTCAATCATTCCCCGGTCACAGACAATCAGGATCTTGTCTTCCTTCATCGTCTTCGCCGCATTGTAAAAAACCTGTTCTTTTTCAAACTGCAGACGCATCTGACCGACCTGATAGTCATAATTCGATCCGCAGGTCCACGGCGCCACCCCGCCGGTGATCAGCTCCGTTGCGGTCTCCGGCACAAACAGAACCTTGAATCCGGACTTGGCAAATGAATTCTGTATCCAGCTGAGTGCTGTGGTTTTGCCGGCACAGGGGCCGCCGGTGATGACTACCTTCTTAATCGTTTTTGACATAGCAGCTGATCCTCATTCCTTCTCTATTTTATATCACCATGCCAAGGACAGGACCGGTAAACTTTTATAAAAAAAGAAGCACATCCCAGCAGATGCACTTCGATTTATCCGGGTTTTTTACGGTTCAGTTACAGTGTGAGATCGCCCTCTTTGACCCATCCGAGTTTTACGCATACCGAATTGATCAGCGGCGCAAGAACAGCCGGAAGAACAAACGAGATCAGGATCAGGCCGAGCCAGTCAAACGCACTCGGCGTGATCGCAGAAGCCCCCCGGGCCAGCGCGGCTTCACTCGGAGAGATCCATCCGGTCCAGACACCGATCTGCCCGCAGAACCCGCACGTTCCCATGCCGGAGTTGATCGGGGCACCGTTCATCTGAAGATGAAACAGGCAGGTCGCAATCGGGCCTGTGACTGCGGATGTCAGAATCGGTGCGATCCAGATCCGCGGATTTTTGACAATATTCGGCATCTGCAGCATTGAGGTCCCGATTCCCTGGCTGATCAGACCGCCCCATTTGTTTTCTTTAAACGACATGACCGCAAAGCCGACCATCTGCGCGCAGCAGCCTGCGACAGCCGCTCCGCCCGCAAGGCCCGTGAGCCCGAGCACGGAACAGATCGCAGCAGAAGAGATCGGAAGCGTAAGCGCGATCCCAACCAGAACCGATACCGCAATTCCCATCCAGAACGGCTGGAGCTTGGTTGCTTCATCGATCAGAATTCCGAATGAGGCCGCAACGGTGCCGATCGGCGGCGCAATGAGCTTTGCGAGGGCAACCCCGACAAAGATCGTTACCGCCGGGGTGACAAGAATATCCACCCTGGTTTCCTTGGATACGGCTTTCCCGCATTCTGCGGCAACGATCGCAATGATCAGAACCGCAAGCGGTCCGCCGGCTCCGCCTTCCGCATTTGCGGCATATCCGACCGCAGCCAGCGAAAACAGCACCATGGGATCTGCTTTAAGCGCATAGCCGATCGCCACAGCCATGGCAGGTCCGGAAACGTTCATCGCGTAGGTTCCGATATCCTCCAGAAACGGCCATCC
>CAJOLG010000028.1 GCA_905235315.1 uncultured Solobacterium sp.
CTCTCTGTTTCATTTGTGTATTCCCTTGGATTGGCTCCCGTGTAACATAATTTTCGGATTATCCCGATTTCCATACTCATTCAAGAGCATTGCTTATTCCTGCTTTGTGTTAGAAGAGGCTAACCGGCTATCAAAATATACGCCCACCAAAGCAGTCTATCGGATAAACCCGAATCACTGTGTGATGGGCGAAAACAACATGTTAGCTTCAACTAATTATTGTAGTAATCAGAATCCTTTTTTCAAGTCCTTCGGCCCAGGCATTTGGCCAAAATGCAGCCGCTCTTGCGGGAATTACGGTATCTATCTACTCAGTTCTATCACTCTATATTTACAGTAAAACGATTTGAACTCAGAGATGCAGTACGCGTTCCTTGATCTCCTGTGTTCGGCCCTGATTCCAGAACTGTGTCCCGATATATCCGCAGGTGCGGCGGGCCACATTCATCGTATCCTGGTCGGTATTTCCGCAGCACGGGCATTTCCAGATGAGTTTTCTGCGCTCATCCTCAACGATCTGGATTTCTCCGTCATAGCCGCATTTCTGGCAGTAATCACTCTTGGTATTGAGCTCCGCATACATGATCGTATTGTAGATATGCTTCATAACCGCAAGAACTGCCGGAATGTTGTTCTGCATGTTCGGAACCTCAACATAGGAAATCGCTCCGCCCGGAGAAAGATGCTGGAACTTCGCTTCCTGGGACAGTTTGTCAAACGCATTGATTTCCTCCGCAACATGGATATGGTAACTGTTTGTAATGTAATTGCGGTCAGTAACATGCGGAATGACGCCGAACCGTTCCTGCAGGCACTTTGCGAATTTATACGTGGTGCTTTCAATCGGTGTTCCATATACGGAATAGTCAATGTTCTCCGCAGCCTTCCACTTCTTGCAGGCATCATTCATATGCTGCATGACGGCGAGACCGAATTCCCGGCCTTCTTCCGAGGTATGAGACTGATTGAGCATGTAGTACACACACTCCGCAAGGCCCGCATAGCCAAGGCTGATCGTGGAGTATCCGTCATAAAGCAGCTTGTCGATCACTTCACCTTTTTCAAGACGGGCAATCGCACCGTTCTGCCAGAGGATCGGAGCGACATCGCTGGGGGTGCCCTTCAGACGGTTGTGGCGGATCATAAGCGCCCGGTGGCAGAGTTCAAGCCGTTCATCGAAGATTTTCCAGAACGCATCCATATCTCTGCCGGAGGAGCACGCAACATCAACGAGGTTGATGGTAACTACACCCTGGTTGAACCGCCCGTAGTACCGGTGCTGCCCCGGATGATAGTCTGCAGCGTTGGCAATATTGCCGACACCGACATCCGTGAAGCGGTCCGGTGTAAGGAAGGAACGGCAGCCCATGCAGGGATAGATATCCCCCTTCAGTTCCTTCATGATCTTGGCGGAAATGTAATCCGGAACCATGCGCTTCGCCGTGCATTCTGCCGCAAGTTTTGTCAGATAGTAGTATTTTGAATCTTCATGAATATTGTCTTCATCAAGCGTATAGATCAGTTTCGGGAACGCCGGCGTAATATATACGCCTTTTTCATTCTTGACGCCCTTCATGCGCTGACGCAGCATCTCTTCAATGATGAGCGCAAGGTCATCTCTCGTCTGTCCTTCAGGCACCTCATCAAGGTACATATACACCGTGACAAACGGTGCCTGCCCGTTCGTGGTCATAAGGGTAATGATCTGATACTGGATCGTCTGAACCCCGGTCTGAATCTCCTTGCGGACACGTGCTTCCGCAATCCGGTTGATCCGTTCCGCATCCGCATCGACCCCGGCCTCCGCCAGTTCTTCAGCGACGGATTCCCGATGTTTCTGACGGGAAACCTCGACAAACGGTGCAAGGTGCGCCAGAGTAATGGTCTGGCCGCCGTACTGGTTGGAGGCAACCTGTGCGATGATCTGGGTGGCAATATTGCAGGCAGTCGCAAAGCTGTGGGGTTTGTCAATTGCGGTTTCGCTGATGACGGTTCCGTTCTGCAGCATATCTTCAAGGTTCACCAGGCAGCAGTTATACATCGGCTGGGCGAAATAATCCGCATCATGGAAATGGATAATTCCCTTTTCATGCGCTTCGATAATGTCCTGCGGAAGCAGGAACCGGCGAGTGATATCTTTGGATACTTCACCGGCCATATAATCGCGCTGCGTGCTGTTGACCGTGGGATTCTTATTGGAATTTTCCTGTTTTGCCTCCTCGTTGTAACGCCCGATCAGGGAAAGAATCTGCTTGTCGGTCGTATTCGCCTTACGGACAAGCGCCCGTTCGTACCGGTACGTAATATAGTTATGAGCAAGCTGAAATGCCCGCTCTGCCATGATCTCTGTTTCGACCATGTCCTGAATCTCTTCAACCGCAAGCGCACGATTCAGCGTTTTGCAGTGTTCAATGACACGGTCCGTGATCGCCTGGATCTGCTCTTCGGAAACCTGCCCGGTTTCGACCGTTGCGGCATTTGCCTTGCGGACCGCATTTTCGATTTTTACGGAGTCAAAGACCACTTCTTCTCCGCTGCGTTTAATAACATTCTGATTCATATCATCAACCCCTGATTCTGTCTTATACGGAATTAGTTGGACTTCCAACTATTTCCTGTTCGCATTTTGATTATATCAATCCGGCAGAGAAACTCAAGGGAAATAACCGTGAAAATTATGAAAATGATACCGATTTCAGTTTTCCCCGGAATTCAGCCCGTTTTCAGCTGCTCATTTCACCTCCGGAAGCCGAAAGAAAGCAGGATTTCTCCTGCTTTCCGTTTCATTATTTCGGTGTTTTTCCCGCTGCGCTCAGCGGCCGGAGATGTTTGACATCCGCCGGTCACAGAGCGATTGTCGGACCGAGGATCCCATCCGTTTGGGGAACGGTTCCCGGAATCCCTGCGCGTTTAATCGCCGAAGCTGACCCCCATCAGTTTCGCTTCCTTGATAATCCTGGCCTTCGGATCTACGGTCTTCAGTTTGCCCGCAACTTCCGCGAGCGGAACTTTGACCATCTCACGGTTCTTGTATCCGACCATAAAGCCATACTCTCCCTTAAGGATCAGATTGCCCGCTTCTGAGCCAAGCCGGCTTGCGAATACGCGGTCATAGGCAACCGGCGCACCGCCCCGCTGTACATGTCCGGGAACGGTGACACGAACCTCACGGCCGGTCTTCTTTCCGATCTGATCTGCCAGTTCATAGGAGACGGACGGATATTTGTAGTTGGCAAGTTTCTTTTTATATTCCTTCTTGGGAAGTTTTGCGTCTTCCTTGGAGATAGCACCTTCCGCGACCGCAATGATCGTGAAGCGGTGTCCTTCCTTGTCGCGCTGTTCAATCACATCGATTACCTTCTTCAGATCATACGGGATCTCCGGCAGAAGAATAATGTCTGCACCGCCGGCGAGGCCTGCGTTCAGCGGCAGCCATCCGACTTTATGACCCATGACCTCGACAATAAATACACGTCCGTGTGAAGAAGCGGTTGTATGAATCTCATCAATCGCACGTGTCGCAATATCAACAGCGGACTGGAATCCGAACGTCATGTCTGTGCCCCACAGATCATTGTCGATTGTCTTCGGAAGCGTAACAACATTGAGTCCTTCTTCACTCAGAAGATTGGCTGTCTTATGCGAGCCGTTTCCGCCCAGCATAACAAGGCAGTTAAGCTGGAGCTTATAATAGGTCTGCTTCATTGCTTCGACTTTATCCAGGCCCTTTTCATCCGGTTCACGGATCGTTTTAAACGGGCAGCGCGATGTTCCAAGTATGGTTCCGCCGATCGTCAGAATATTGGAGAAATCCGACTCTGTAAGAATCCGGAACTTTCCGTAGATCAGGCCTTTGTATCCATCTTCAAACCCGTAGAATTCGACCGGTTCCTTGGAATTCTTTGTGACTGTTTTGAAAACGCCGCGCATCGCCGCATTAAGTGCCTGGCAATCGCCTCCGCTTGTGAGCATACCAATTCGTAACATATTATTTTCCTCCTGGATGAATATTTCTAATATTAATTAAAATACAAAGTAACCCCTTTCATCAAGAGCCATAAATCCGACTTTTTAAAGTTCTTTCCGTCTTCCTGTACGAAATCCCCGGTAAAAAACAAAAAAACCGCACATTTCGCGTGCGGCAGTCCGAACAGCCGGATTCATGATTTTGCTTTTTTATGTTCCAGATAATCAATTTTCCGGCAGGCGGCGTTATAAAGCATCAGGAAGAACACGGAGATGATTACGCCTCCGATGATATCGGTCAGCCAGTGAACTCCGGAAAGCAGTCTCGCAACGACGGTCATCACCGCGAGCACCCAGCAGAGAGCCGATACTGCCTTTCCCACAGCGGGAGATTTCATATAATCCTTGAGCGTCATGGCCCCGATACCGAAACTGACACATCCCAGCATCGCATGCGTCGAAGGATAAGATGCCTCCGGCACCGTATTGTCCGGCATGATGACCGGGCGGTAATTGATGATTAGTTTGTCAAACAGGACATAGGCGATGATCACACAGATATAGATCACACCGGCCGCAAGAATCTTGCCGTCCACTTCCGCAAGACTTTTTCTGCGGATAAGCTGGACCAGCCCGATTACCGCAAAGAACCCTGCCAGTGCGATCGCAAGATATCCAAGAATCTTTGAAACACTGTACCAGAAGGCATTGGTGCCAAGCGCGTTGTGAACCATACCGTTCACCGAGGAAAACCCGACAACCGTATCCATCGGACCGATCGCCGCCGTATCTACCACACGGACCAGAACCGTCCAGATCACAAACACCAGAAACATATACAGTGCATTCCGAAATCTCCGGTCAATCTTCATTTTTCTATTCCTCCGTTTATCGGACAGCAGGAAGCTGATCTCCGTTATCATAGCGCGTTCGCTTCCAAAACTCAAAACCGCATGCTCCTTCCCCCGAAGTCATGCACGCATCTGCTGCATTCATCCATCGGTCCGCCAGAATCCCGGTCGGATCGTTGACAGTCACCAGGGCGCAAGAGACAGGCACGTTCCCTATCCGAGCGCCACATCCAGTGCCATCATCAGGCTGAAGCCGACCGCAAAGAACACAACGCCGATATTGGAATGCTGCCCGGAAGACATCTCCGGGATCAGCTCCTCTACAACTACATACAGCATGGCACCGGCCGCAAACGATAAAAGATACGGCATCGCCGGAACCACCAGACTGGCGATCAGGACTGTCAGCCCGCCGAATAACGGTTCCACTGCACCGGACAGGACGCCCAGCAGGAAAGACTTTTGTTTGCTTTTTCCCTCCGCAAACAGCGGCATGGAAATGATCGCCCCTTCCGGAAAATTCTGAATCGCGATGCCAAGGGCGAGGGCCAGTGCGCCGCCCGCCGTAATGTTAGCCGAGCCGGACAACAATCCGGCGTAAACAACGCCGACCGCCATACCTTCCGGGATATTGTGCAGCGTCACTGCCAGCACCATCATGACGGTTCTGTTCAGGCTGGATTTTGGCCCTTCCGTCTGATCCGCCTGATCGATACTCCGGTGCAGATGCGGGATAATATGATCCAGCAGAAGAAGAAACAGCGTTCCCAGCCAGAAGCCGACAAACGCCGGAAGGAACGCCCATCGTTCTTTGTCTGCGGACTGTTCAATGGCGGGAATGATCAGACTCCATATGGAAGCCGCCACCATCACACCGGCAGCGAATCCGGTCAAAGCCCGCTGCACGCCGGCTTTTAAATCGTTTTTCAGAAAGAATACACAGGCAGCTCCGCATGCTGTTCCGATAAAGGGAATCAGGAGCCCCCAGAAGACTGTTTTCATTTCCGTCCAAATAACCCTTTCTTTTCATAAGGAGCCGACGAAATGTCCAGGCATGTATAGCCGGTCGCATCGATTGCCGCCTTCAGGCGATCGGTATCTACCGCTTCTTCCGTCAGGAACGAAGCTTCTTTTTTTCTTCTGGAAGCTGCAGTCTTCTTTGCGGAAGGAACGGCTTTCCGGATCGCATCACATACATGCGCCTCGCACATCCCGCACATCATTCCTTCGATCTTCAGCGTTGTTTTGATCATGTTCGTATCCTCTTTTCTTCCTGTATTCACAGGTGCTTCCCAGCCGGCTTTTCTGCGTCCTTCGAAAGAGTTCGTGAGTGGCTGAACTGTTCCTCCCGGTACTCTTCCTTCCCGTATGCGCGGATTCCCGCAGCGTACAGATCCTGTTTGTCAGCTTCCGTCTGAGCTGACCGATGCCGGTTCAGTTTGGGCACCTGTTCTTTCGGACCATTCGGCAGTCCGTAAAACACATATAGTTAGTTATTCCTAACTATATTAGTTTATATTCCAATCATGGAAGAAACGCAAGAAAAACCACCCTGCCAAGGCAGAACGGTTTCCCGCGCAGAAAGATCTTACGGACCGAAATGCCCATTTCCAGGCATACCGTTAAAGGCACCCCGCTCTGAACGCCGAACTGTACGATACGTTCACAGAAACAGTCACAACGAAAACAAAGCCTGTCAGGATAAAAAACGAGGAGAATCGATAATGATCCCCTCGCGCTGCCTTTAGATTTTCAGAGTCGAAATGGAATGTATGATCTGTCCGATATCATCATTGATACAGACAGATCTGTCTTTGATCTCTTCAACGGTATATGCCTCTCCTAAATTGACGCACGCATACATCGCATCCGGCCATTGGTTCACCAGATTCCAAAACGGATACTTGATAATCACCGGGGTATTCATACCGACTCCCAGTTCCAGAAACAGCGTCTTAGTGTTCTTATGGCTCTGCAGAAAATCACGGTATCTGTCGCAGGCGATGTGCCAGCCCCTGTCCTCCACGAACCGGTCATCCCCTCTCAGGTTGATGGTCATCTCTTCGCCGCAGACCGGGCATACCGGGAACAGTTCTTCCGGCACGGTCATCTTCCGTTCTGTGCCCTCCGGTATGACAAGATCGTTTCCTTCCGTGATTTCATAGCCCTGAGACTGAATCATTCGGCGTATGGTTTCTTCGTTGTCATACGTGTTGTTATGGCAGGGAACACTGCACTGAAACAGCCCATAATCCCCCTGGGTATAGAAGAGACGTTTTTTGTCAAAGCCCGCTTTCTGAAAGCAGTGGTCAACATTGGTGGTGATGACAAAATAGTCTTTGTCTTTTACAAGTTCCAGCAGTTCCTGATAAACATGCCCGGGCGGATCCATATAGCGGTTGACCCAGACCATGCGGGAAAAGAATGCCCAGAATTCTTCCTTTGTTTCATAGTCATGAAACCCGCCGGAATACATGTCATGAAAGCCGTACTTCGCTTCAAAATCGGAAAAGTATTTTTCAAACCGCTCGCCGTTGTAGACAAAACCGGCCGAGGTGGAAAGACCTGCCCCTGCACCGATGATGACGGTATCCGCGTCACGGATGGCACGGGCAAGTTCTGTAATCGTTTCATTGGAATCACGATCTGTGCTGTCTGTAAATTCAAGCATGATCAATCAGTCCTCCGCTCTGCTGTGTTTCATACAAGTGCCTCATAATATTGCCTGTCCTCATCTTTGAATACATTGAAAATCACCCGCTCGACTGCACCGGGATGTTCTTTCATCCATGTTTCAACCGTTGTCACGGCAATTTCTGCCGCCCGCTGATTCGGAAAGCGATATACACCGGTCGAAATACAGCAGAACGCAATGCTCTTGAGATGATGTTCGTTACAGATATCCAGGGTATTGCGGTAACAGGAGGCAAGCTCCTCTTCCAGTTCGGGCGTAACACGGTCAGATACAACCGGCCCCGCCACATGGATCACCTTCCGGGCCGGAAGGTTATAGGCATCCGTCAGTACCGGAACACCGGTCGGCTGTTCAAAATCCGCTCCGTACCGGGACTTCATCCGGTTCATATACCGGCTGCACTCTGCCCGCAGCTGGACCCCCGCAAAGGTGTGAATACAGTTGTCAATACAGCTGTGCATCGGCACAAAGCATCCGAGCATCTGGGGATTTGCGGCATTTACGATAACATCACACGCAAGCCTGGTAATATCGCCCTGCCAGACGGACAGTCCGTCACGGATAACCGGGATGGAAGACAGTGACACGATTCCCTTTTCTTCCGCCCGCGTTTTCAGATATTCATCCTGAACTGCGAGAACCTCTTCCGGCAATTCCCGCGGCATGCGGATATTCATCAGGGAACGCAGAATCCGACGCTGCTCCGCGGCACTGTCCGGCACAGGAAGATCCTTATACTCCTGTGAATCCGCGCAGAACGCATTTACAAGATATTCCAGCCGTTGTGTCTGCTCATCCATGCCCGTACACCTCATCCTTTCGATACTCAAACCGTGACATCCTGTCAAAACGTAAGCCGCATCTGATTCCAGATCACCCCGCCGTGGCAGGATTTGTCTGTGTGGCCCTCATTGACAAAGCCGAATTTCGCATAATACCCGACCAGTTTATCCTTGCAGGTAAGCACCACACCGCAGCGGCCCTGTGCCTTTGCGTCTTCAATGATGCGCCGGATCAGTTCTCCTGCATATCCGTGATTTCTGTACTCCGGAATGGTATTAAGACCAAAGATCATCTGCCATCGGCCGTTCTCATCGTGCATGTCCGCCCTTTCATACATCCGGTCAGTGAGATCCGCCTCGTCCGTCACAAAACCATCCGCAAATGCGATCAGACGTTCGTCATCAAATATGAGCCAGAAGTGGTTTCCATAGTAGTTCAGTCTCTGCGCAAACGCCTCTTCGGAAGCAGCTTCCTCCGGCGGAAAACACCGTGCTTCGACCGATGAAATCGCATGTAAATCTTCTGTTGTCGCATTCCTGATCAGCATTTTCTTCCCCTCCGTTTCAAATATGTTCTTCAGGCTGTCTGCCGTTTTGGAAACGCAGTCCCGGCCTGTTCTGTGAAATCCGCAGCTGAACCATCAGTCTGTAAACCGGATGATCTGATTATCCGTATCAACAACCGCTTCAATGCCAAACGGAATGATACAGCGAGGCATTGCATGTCCGATATTCAGGTTGAACACAACCGGAAGGTCCGGGTTATTGATAACCTCAACAAGCAGCTGTCGATATTCTTCTGCATAGGTCTCATCCATAGGCTTGCCAGCCAGTACGCCGGAAACCGCATCAAACACACCTCTTTCTTTAAGGTATTCAAGCGCCTGCCGATACTTTTCCGGAGGAAGTTTTTCTTCGCTGGACTCCAGAAGCAGGATGCGCCCTTTCCAGTCTTCGGCATCCGGGAATAACTGATATTTCTCACACAGGACCGGCATATCCGCATAGCGCTCCCCGTTAAAGAAATCATACATGGAGTCGATACATCCGCCGAGTATTTTACCGGAGAATACCGATGCCCCCTGCAATCGTTCAAACCCATGATCCGGATGCGCTGTCAGCGGTTTGCCGACCTGATCCGGCGCAAAACGTTTCCGCTCTTCATACCAGACATCGCTGGGTGTGATTTCCCTGATCGTTCCGGTGGAAATCAACTCCGTAAAATATTTCTTCGTATAAGGATGCATTTCCGGGCTCAGCTCGCAGATATCCGGAAGAAACGCCTGTCCGTAAAATGTATTCAGTCCGACTTTGTGCAGCATCAGATGATTGACGGTTGTGTCGGAAAAGCCAAGAAAAACCTTGTCCGTCACACTCTTTGCGAGTTCATCATGATCGAACAGATACGGCAGCAGACGATATGTATCATCCCCGCCGATTGCGCACAGAATCATATCAATCTCCGGATCACGAAATGCCTGCAGTAAATCTTCGGCCCGTTTTTCCGGGTGTGCCTTGATATAGTCCAGTCCCATCCGAGCATGCGGCATAAACGTTACATTGAGACCGTATTCCTTCAGTCTGCGGATCCCGATATCCGTTTCAAATCGGACAAACGGCTCCCCGATAATTCCGCTTGACAGACTTACAATACCAACCGTTTTAATCATGTATTCTCCCTTTACATCCTGTTTGTTATCCTGCCGTCTGCTTTGATTTCTGTTTCTTTGCCTATTACAATCGCCTTCGCATTATCTCCATGCCCGATATCCCGCGTAACCGCGATCGGAGTCTCCGGACGGGCATATTCTTTAACCAGCGTTATCATATCCGGAATACAGTGATTCCGTTCCATTTCCGTAAACGTCCCAAGGATGATTCCATTCACTTTTTCGAATGCGCCGAGCTGTTTTAACCAGGCAAGATATGTTGTCATCTGAGGGACTTTCCCTCCAAGCGCTTCCAGAAGAAGAATCTTGTTTTCAAGATCCGGAAAATACCGGGTGCCGGCCAGTTTCAGGAAGCATCGTGTGTTACCTCCGACTACCGTACCGCGCATCGCATTCTGCTGAACAAACTCAAATGCCGGTGAGAACAGTTCTTCCCTGTTTTGAAACCTCTCCCTTTGAAGCTGCGCCGCATGGCCGAAACCCGTCATAAACTTCACCTGATACAATACGCTCGGTTTTCCTGTCATCGTGTAGATTGCATTGATAACCGCAGAGAGATCACTGTAGCCCCATAACACCGCCCTGCTTTTGCGGATAATCTCATAATCCAGATCATCGAGAATCTGATTTGCGACATCTCCGCCGGAGATATCATAGATCTCCTCGATATCCGGATCCGTGAACATTCGCATCAATTCGCCTGCCTTCTCTTTCGGAGAACCGGAGAACGGACCTCCGTCTTTCTCATATATGCAGGAGCTCATTACCGGCGTGATGCCGATGGATTCGAGAAATCCGACCAGTTCCTCATTCTGCGTTCGATATTCTTCTTTCTGGGCATCCGAACACGCCACTATACCGACTTTTTTCATGTTTTGCGCTTTCGCTGTCCTTTCCCGGCATCGCCGACAATCTGCAGAATACACCGCATGCCTGTTTCCTGCATTACTTATCGCTGACAGGAATCGTGATTTCACACGCATAATCTTCCGGATACGCTTCCGCTGTACCTCTCAGCTTCCAGTAAGATTTCCAGTAATCCCACCATTTCCCGGAGGCTGCTGTTATTTCTTCCTCCGTATACAGCCCTTTGTTTCCTACAGCCTTGATCTCATCCCCTCCGGCAATAAGGCCAACGTCGCCGCATCGGGCATACAGAAGATGTCTGGCGGCCAAAAGCGTTTCCGGGCCGGAATAGTCTTTCACCGGTGTCCTGTGTTTATACTCGTTCAGCAGCAGTCCGGCTTCGTTTACATCGTCAAACGCCAGTTCATATGTATCAACAGGATAAATAACAGAATCATCCTGCTGAAGATGTTCATACCAATTTGGTTCATTCAGATTATCCAGAAAAACCGCAAACGCGTGACCGTAAAAACGAATTGCCAGAACATCTGTCGTATGCGGTTCTTTTTCAGACTTTGACTCATCGTAGAGCAGAATATCGCAAAACTGTATCTGAACCATGTCATCTTTGATCGTCCACCAGTGCCATGACCCGACCTCAGATATGGCGTCTGCCAGTATATTGAGTGTATTTATGTTCATGATTGTCTCTCTCCTTACAGCGCAGCTCAACTGAGAATGTCAGACAGTTATCTGTTTTCCATGCGGCCATCCCGGAATATGAAATTCCGGCTGTTTACGATGCCCTGAAGCTGTTCGGCAGGAAAAACGTTCTCCATCCGTTCGATCTCGCCGGCCGTTAACGTTACAGACAGCGCATCAATGGAATCCTGTAAATGTTCTTTTCTTGTCGTACCGATCAGAATACTCATGTCGGGATTCTTCTCATATACGTACGCCTGCATAAGATTCTCAACGGTGGTGTTCTTTTCCGCAGCGATCTCACGGAGGCCGGAAAGCATGCGGTCCTTCGCTTCCTGCGACATACCGGGTCTTCCGGATGGAGTGTCAGACAGCAGGCCATGCTGGAGAACGCTGAACGCAAGGATGTTTATGTGATTATTCCTTGCGACATCCAGGATGCCGTTCTTTTCGATACTGCGGTTTGCCAATGAATAGGCAAGCTCAACGGTATGTATCGGGGATACTTTGGCCGCCCGTTCCAGATTCTCAGGTGTAAGCTGTGTAAGCCCGATATGCCGGACATACCCGGCATCTGCACATTCCTGTATCGCGCCAATGATTTCTTCTACCGGAATATTCTCATCCATGCGGGCAGGCTGGTACAGATCCACATAGTCCAGCCCAAGTCTGTGAAGAGAATACGCCAGATGTGCTTTTATATTCCATGGCTTTACATCCAGACCATAGGTTTGCCCGTTCAGTCCCGGCAGCACCCCAAACTTGACAGAAAGGAAGTAACTTTCCCTGGGAACACCCTTAAGCGCTTCCCTGAGTACCATCTCGCTTTCGCCGCATCCATAAAATTCACCTGTATTGAACAGCGTTATCCCATGATCCAGCGCATAGTGCACCGTTTCAATGGAACGTTCCTTATTGGACATGTTCATGCCCATACAGCCGAGTCCAAGTCGTTTGATATCTGTCATGGCAGATCCCTCCTCATCATTCAGAACATTCGTATGTTACTCTGTTACGATTTGTAATTTATCGGATGAACAGCCCGATCCGGAATGTAACGTTGGGATGCTGGTCGTTTCCCGGCAGAGGATCTCTTACAGCTGCGGGGAAACGGCTTCCGTATGCAGGACCGCCCATAATGGTGCGTCCGCCGCCCCGCATGACATAACTTCCGCCGCGAAACCTCTCCTGCGTCCATTCCCAGTTGTTGCCGGCAAGATCATAGATGTTGTTGGCTTTGGCCTGTTCCCAGTTTCCTGTGAATTTTTCGCCTCCGTTCCTGCAGAAATCCGCATCCGCATAATTGCCCCATC
>CAJOLG010000029.1 GCA_905235315.1 uncultured Solobacterium sp.
AGCCGGGCTTTCAGCTTCGGCAGGAATGAGGGAAGCAGACTGCGGTGAACCAGCAGAACCTCTTCCGCGTTACAGACGGAAGGACGGCTCGTCTTGGCATTTTCGATGATGTTCAGCGCCATCGCTTCATCCGCACGTTCATCCACATACACATGGCAGATTCCGGTACCGGTCTCAATGCAGGGAACGGTTGCCTCCTCCACACAGGTGCGGATCAGTCCTGCTCCGCCGCGCGGAATCAGAAGATCGATATAGCCGTTTCCGTGCATCAGCTCTTTTGCGCTTTCCCGGCTCTTGTCTTCCACCAGCAGGATCCGGTCTTTGGAAAGGCCTGCTTCCGCAAGACCTTCCTGCATGGCCTGCACGATGGCATTTGCGCTTTCCCATGCATTGCGTCCGCTTCGCAGGATGACTGCACTGCCTGCCTTGAGGGCAAGGGCTGCCGCATCGCTGGTGACATTCGGACGGCTCTCATAGATGATTGCGATGACGCCCATGGGTACGCTGATCCGTCTCACATCCAGCCCGTTGGGAAGTGTTCTCTGATGCAGAACTCTGCCGAGCGGGTCGGGGAGTTCCGCGACTGCGCGGACACCGTCTGCCATTGCGGCAATCCGCTTTTCATCGAGCATCAGCCGGTCCATCATGACGTCACTCAGGGAATCTTTTGAGGCGTCACAGTCCGCTTTGTTTGCGGCAAGGATTGCGCCGGTATGGGAGACAAGCGCATCTGCCATTTTCCGCAGAGCGCTGTTTCGCTGCTGTTCATCGGGCACACCCGAAAGGGCTTCCTGTTTTGCCCGGATCATAAGTTCCTTTGTATTCATTTTCGTTTACCGACAAACCGGGTTCCCACCGATTTTCCTTCCAGAACATCATACATCAGCTGCGGCTTTGCGCCGTTGAGAATAACCGTGTCAATTCCGTGGTTTACCGCAAGTTCTGCCGCATTGATCTTGGTGATCATTCCGCCGGTTCCCTGATGACCGTGTGATTCGCCGGCCAGCCGGCGGATCGAATCGTCAATCGCTTCGACAAGCGGGATGATGCGGGCATCCGGATTGCGGTGCGGATCATCGGTAAGCAGACCGTCAATGTCACTCAGTACGATCAGCAGATCCGCTTTTCCGTATACTGCGACAAGCGCGCCCAGCGTATCGTTGTCTCCAACGGAGATCTCTGCGGTGGCGATCGTGTCATTTTCATTGAGCACAGGGATCGCACCGTACTCCAGCAGCCGGAACAGGGTATTTTCAAAATTTGTCCGCCGGTCTTCCCGTTCGAGATCATCTCCGGTCAGAAGGATCTGGGCAATCGTGTGGTTGTATTCACTGAACAGCCGGTCATAGACATACATCAGTTCGCACTGCCCGACTGCCGCGGCTGCCTGTTTGCCCGGCATATCCTCCGGCTTTCCGGAGAGTCCGAGTTTTCCGACTCCCATTCCGATTGCGCCGGAGGAGACAAGGATGATCTCGTGTCCGGCATTTCTCAGATCACTCAGCACCTTTACCAGATTTTCCACATGGCGGATGTTCATTCCGCCGCCCGGGTGGGCCAGGGTGCTGGTGCCCACTTTAACAACGATTCGTGACATAGCGATTACCTTCTTTTCTAACACCTTATCATAAAGAACCGATTCAGAAAAACAGGGAGAAACCTGACACATAAAACGGGGAAGGTGGTATACTGAGTT
Organism: uncultured Solobacterium sp.; assembly: GCA_905235315.1. Classification (GTDB taxonomy): domain Bacteria; phylum Bacillota_I; class Bacilli_A; order Erysipelotrichales; family Erysipelotrichaceae; genus Bulleidia. The sequence goes on from CAJOLG010000029.1 coordinate 1,697, forward strand.
AGTTTATAGAAACTAACTGAGGTTATGATGATACTGCAGCTTTTGGGAATACGAAAAAGTTACGGAGAAAACGAAAACAGGGTCGAGGTCCTGAAAGGAATTGACCTGACGGTAAATGAAGGGGAGATCTGTGTGCTGCTCGGACCTTCGGGATCCGGGAAATCGACCCTCCTCAACATTATCGGGGGAATTGACCGCGCTGACAGCGGGGAAATCATTGTGCGCGGGGAGCGGATGAATTCCATGAACGAAAGAGCTCTGACCAGATACCGCAGGAATCATCTGGGCTATATTTTTCAGATGTACAATCTGATACCCAACCTGACCGTACGGGAAAACATCGAAGTGGGCGGCTACCTCTCCGATCATCCGCTGGATGCGGATGAACTGATCCGCACACTCGGTCTGTATGAACATCAGGATAAGCTGCCGAATCAGCTTTCCGGCGGTCAGCAGCAGCGAACTTCAATCGGCCGTGCAATTATAAAAAATCCGGACATTCTTCTTTGTGATGAACCGACCGGAGCGCTGGACTCCGCAACTTCAAAAGAGATCCTGAAACTGATCGAAACCGTCAACCGCAGATACGGGAATACCGTCATTATGGTCACGCATAATGAAACGATCAAATACATGGCTGACATGGTTGTTCATCTGCGTGACGGCATGATCCGCAGGGTGTACCGCAATGAAAGCAGGAAGAGCGCGGAGGACCTGGACTGGGAATGAGCGGAAGAAAACAGAATCCGCTGAACCACAGGTTTCTGCGCGATCTCAAAACAGAATCCGGAAAGTATGCGGTGATATTTTTACTGCTGGTTCTGAGTATCTCTTTTGTCTCGGGATTTCTGGTCGCGGATCATTCCATGATCGTTGCCTATGACAGGAGTTTTGAGACGTATCATATTGAGCACGGACATTTCCGTGTGCGCAGCTCCCTCAACCGGGCACAGGAAAAAGCAGTCCGGAAAAACGGTGTTTCGCTTTACGAAAACTTCTATGTCGAAGAGCCGCTTGATAACGGAAGCACCCTGCGGCTGTATAAAAACCGCACCGAGGTGAATCTGGTCTGCCTGATGGAGGGGAGATTTCCGGAAGCTGCGGATGAAACGGCAGTCGACCGGATGTATGCCAGCAACAATAAACTGTCTGTCGGCGACCGGATCCGCGGAAACGGACACGAATGGACGATTACCGGACTGGTCGCACTGCCGGATTACAGCGCCCTGTTTCAGGATAACAATGACTCCATGTTTGATTCGATTCAGTTCGGGGTCGGGGTTGTCAGTCCGGACGGCTTCGAGGCTGTATCACAGGATAACCTGCAGTACTGCTATGCCTGGCGGTACCCGGATGAGCCGGCGGACGAAACCGAAGAGGATCAGCGATCCGCGGAATTTCTGAAGAAATTGAGCAGTATTGTCCGCCTCGAGGATTATGTGCCGCGGTATCAGAATCAGGCGATTACCTTTACCGGAGAAGATATGGGCTCGGACAAGGTGATGATGGAAGTGCTGCTTTATATCATCATTGTCATTATTGCGTTTGTCTTTGCGGTAACCATAAAAGACACGATCCGAAAGGAATCTGCCGTCATCGGAACACTGCTGGCGTCTGGCTATACGAAAGGGGAGCTTCTGAGGCATTACATGACAATGCCGGTCATTGTGACCGTCATTGCGTCTGTCTTCGGCAATATACTCGGCTATACATGGATGAAGGAAGTATGCGCCGCCATGTATTACAACAGTTACAGCCTCACAACCTATGTCACGATCTGGAATGCGGAAGCGTTTATCAAAACAACACTGATTCCGGTCGGAATCGTCCTGGGGGTGACGGGATTTATTCTGTACCGCCAGCTGGCATTTTCTCCGCTGAAGTTTCTGCGCCGGGATCTCTCCCGCCGGAAAAACCGCAGAGCGTTTCCGCTTCTGCACCGGATCCCGATTCTCAGCCGGTTCCGGACACGGATCATCCTGCAGAATTTCGGCAGTTATGCGGTATTGTTCTGCGGCATTCTGTTTGCCAATCTTCTGCTGATGTTCGGCATGCAGCTGCCGAAACTGCTGGATATTTTTGAAAATCTGATTGTCAGTGAACAGCTGGCGGAGTATCAGTACATTCTTAAGATGCCGCTCAGTATGACCGATGACTCCGGGACAAAACTGGCCCGGATGATGGATTATATGGAGTTCCTTTCCGAAGTGGAAACAGAAAACCCGGATGCGGAAAAGTTCAGTGTGTCCACACTGGAAACACCGGAGATCCCGGGCATTCACAAGGATAATGTCATGCTTTACGGAATCGATGCGGACAGCAGATATGTCCCGCTGCCGGTTGCGGACGGAAGGGTGTTTATTTCCCGGGCTTACTCGGATAAATACGGGATTCATACCGGCGATGATATTACGCTGAATGAAACCTACAGCGACAACACATATACATTTCATGTGGACGGCATCGCCGATTACATGGCCAGTGTCTGTATCTTTATGGAGCGGGGAAAACTGAACCGCACGTTTGATCTTCCGGAAGATACCTTTGCCGGCTATTTTACCAATTCTGAGATTACAGACATCAAACCGGAATATATCGGGACAATCGTGGACAGCGATTCCCTGACCAAAGCATCACGCCAGCTTCAGGTATCGATGGGTGAAATGATGTATCTGGTGGATATCTTCGCGGTGCTCGTATTTATCATTCTTATCTATCTGCTCTCAAAGATGATCATTGAAAAAAACGCACAGTCGATTTCAATTACGAAGATCCTGGGCTTTACGGACGGCGAGATCAGCCGGCTGTATATCTTTTCCACAACGCTGGTCGTTATTTTCTCCATGGCGGTCACGATCATTCTGCTGGAGAAGAGCATGGTTCCGTTGTTTGAAGCGATGATGCGGGAAATGGTGCCCGGCTGGATTCCGATTATACTCGACCGGGCTGTAAATATTCAGATGTTCGGGATCGGGCTTGCGGCCTATGCGGTGGTCGCCGTGCTCGAGATGCGGCGCATCCGCAGAACCCCGATGGAGGAGGCGCTTAAAAATGTGGAATAAACGAAAGCTCTGCCCCGCACTGCTGGCTCTGGTATTGTGCTGTGCTGCATGCGGGTCATCGGAGGAAACCTATCTTCCGATAAAGCCGGAAGAAGTGACAGATTCTTCCCCGGAAGCAGAACCGGTACTGCCGGATCACTACAACGCAGGAAACGCCGGCACAAAAGAAGAGACCGTGAATATTTCTGCCGGACCGGACGGTACGGTGCACAGCGTCGAAGTGGATACCGTTCTGCGGGATCTTCCGGAGGAAGAATATCTCAATGACGTCAGTGTTCTTTCGGATATCCGCAATAAAGAAGGGGCGGAAGAGTATTTCCTCCTGGAAGGAAACAGCCTTGTCTGGGAAAACAGCGGCGAGGATATCCGTTACAGCGGAACATCCGATGCGTCTGTTCCGGTTTCGGTTTCAATCTCCGCCTGGCTCGACGGAGAGCCGGTCAGACCGGAAGAGCTTGCCGGAAAGAGCGGGCATGTAAAACTGCGGTTCCGCTATTTTGTGGATGCGAACGTCACAACGGAAGCGGACGGGATTACATACACGGTATCCGTTCCGTTTACGGCGGTAACCATGGTACCGCTCTCCGATCACTTCACCAATGTCACAGCGGAAAACGGTGAGATCATCCGTTTTCAGGACAGTGAGGCAGTCATCTGTTACGCACTGCCCGGGGCGGCAGAATCCCTGCGGCTTTCCTCGAACGAACTCACAAAAGATGCGGAGCTTCCGGAATACGCTGAAATCGAAGCCGATGTCAGATCCTTTGAGCTTGATTTCACGGCGACGGTATTTACGCCCGGATTATTCTCCGCGATTGAAGATGATGTTTTTGAAGACGCTGAAGAAATGACGGACGGGGCAGCGGAACTGAAAGATGCATCTTCAAAACTGAGTGACGGAACAAATGAACTGTATAACGGCATGGCGGAGTTCAAAACCTATCTGAATGAATACAATGCGGGAATTGCCAAAGCAGGAGAGGGAATCGCTGCCCTGTCAGAAGGACTAAGCACGCTTGATGACTATTCCTGTGATATGAAAAACGGAGCCTGTTCGCTGGCAGACGGCATGAAGCAGTTCAGCGACGGGCTGAATGCGATAGATCTCAGTGCGCTGATGCCGGACGCCGCTGACGAAGAGCAGCAGGAGATGATGCGTCAGGTACAGGCGGCGCAGGAAGACATTGGAAAACAGGCTGCTGCGATGAATGCCGCGCTGAAGGTAATGGCTTCGGTTTACGCAGAGATGAGCGCGTTTCAGACAAGTGCCTCGGAAACCGCAGAACAGCTTTCGGCGGCGCTTGCGGTCATGCAGGAAGACTATGTGCCGCTTACGGACGAACAGCAGACGCTGATCAAAGAGGCGGTTAAAAACAGCGGAGACTCGGAGACGATCCTTTCCGCACTTTCGTATTACGTAAGCCTTCCGGACAGGCTTTCTTCGATCACCATACCGGAGGTGCCGGAATTCAGCGGGGATCTTAACGCGACGCTTACCTCATTCAATGAGGCGCTTACTGCCTTTTCTCAGGATCTCGCGGTGCTTTCGGCATATCTGGAAGGGATCAGCGGACAGATGGCGTCAATGCAGGAACTGCCTGCCATGGTGAAGCAGATGCAGGATGCCGCGAAGAAACTGGCGGACGGAAGTGCGCAGTTATGTTCCGGTGTAAAAGCTTATACCGAAGGTGTCGGAGAGATCGCCGACGGCGCCGCAAAACTCGCTGAAGCAGCCGGTGCGATTCCCGAAGCAGGAAACGCGCTGAATGAAGGCTATGGGCAGATCGTTGACGGCACACGGACGCTCGCCGACGGAATGAAGGAATTTGATGAGAAGGGAATTTCCGAACTTGCAAAGTACGCAGGCAGCAGCACAAAGGATCTGATCCGCCGCGCAAAAGCACTCCGCACAGCGGATGGAGATTACACCAATTATGCAGGTATTACAGACGGCACAAAAGGCTCTGTGCGTTTTCTGATCGAAACCGATGCGATAACGAATGAATGAGGACGTTTCTCTTCAAAAACATAAAGAATCGGCGGATTCTGCGTTTACTGTCAATCCGCTCCGATGATATAATTAGAAAGCAAAAAAAAGGAGGAGATTCATAATATATGTCTAAGGTTACTGTTAGGGATCTGGACGTTAAGGGCAAGCACGTAATTGTACGTGTTGATTTTAACGTTCCCCACAAGGGAGATGTCATTACGGATGACAACCGTATTCAGGCAGCGCTTCCCACCATCAATTACCTGACGGAGCACGGCGCAAAAGTTCTGCTTTTGAGCCATCTTGGAAAGGTCAAGACGGATGAGGACAAGGCGAAGAACGATATGAGCATCGTTGCGAAACGCCTTGCGGAAGTACAGGATGCGCCGGTTACATTTGTGAACGCAACCCGCGGCGAAGAACTTGAGAACGCGGTCAAGGCGCAGGAAGAAGGCAGCATCGTTCTGATGCAGAACACCCGTTATGAAAAGGGTGAGTCCAAGAATGATCCGGAGCTCGGCGCATACTGGGCAAGCCTCGGCGATGCCTTTGTCGAAGATGCATTCGGTTCGGTTCACAGAGCGCACGCTTCCACCGTCGGCATTCCGTCCAACCTGAAAGAAGTAGCGGTCGGCTTCCTCGTAGAGAAGGAACTCAACGTTCTCGGCAAGGCCCTGAATGATCCGCAGCGTCCGTTCGTTGCGATTCTCGGAGGCGCGAAGGTTTCCGACAAGATCGGTGTTATCGACAACCTGCTGAAGATTGCGGACAAGGTTCTCATCGGCGGCGGTATGTCCTATACATTCGCAGCAGCCAACGGCGGCAAGATCGGAACATCCCTGCTGGAAGCAGACAAAGAAGATCTCGCAAAAGAGTTCATGGAAAAGGGCAAAGGCAAACTGTTCCTGCCGGTTGATACCGTAGAGGCAAACGACTTCTCGAATCCGACAGAGATCAAGACTGTCAAGGCCGGCGAAATCGATGACGGCTTCATGGGTCTCGATATCGGTCCTGAAACCATCGCAGATTTCCAGAAGCAGCTCGAAGGCGCAAAGACCGTATTCTGGAACGGCCCGATGGGTGTCTTTGAAGATCCTCGTTTCGCAGTCGGAACCGAAGAGATCTGCAAGACGCTGGCCGGACTGGACGGCGCAACAACAATCATCGGCGGCGGTGACAGCGCAAGTGCAGCGAAGAACCTTGGTTTCGCAGAGAAGTTCAGCCACATTTCCACCGGCGGCGGTGCTTCCCTGGAATACATGGAAGGAAAGGAGCTCCCGGGTGTAGCGATCATCCCGGAGAAGTAAGAAACAATTATGGCAAGAAAACCTATTATTGTCGGCAACTGGAAAATGAACAAGACCCCTTCGGAAGCAGAAGAATTCATGAAGGGAATTGAGCAGGTCCTGACCGGAAGCGAAGCAGCGGACTATGGTGTCGGTGCTCCGTTTGTGGATCTCGATGTCTGCGTGAAGAACGCGAAGAACCTGATCATTGCGGCAGAGAACTGCAACGAAAAGGATTCCGGTGCGTATACCGGTGAAGTTTCCGTTCCGATGCTGAAGGAAGTCGGAATCACCTACTGCATTATCGGCCACAGCGAGCGCCGCACATACTATGCGGAAACAGACGCTGCATGTGCCGCAAAGGCGAAGCGCCTCCTCGCGGATAACATTATCCCGATTCTCTGCATCGGTGAGACCGAAGCACAGTATGATGCGGGTGAGACAGCGAATGTCATCAAGAGCCAGCTCGCAGGAAGCCTCGCAGGCCTGACTGGTGAGGAAGTTGCGAAGATGGTTATCGCATACGAGCCGATCTGGGCGATCGGAACCGGCAAATCCGCGGATGAAGCAACAGCGGAGAACTGCTGCAAACTCGTGCGTGATACCGTTAAGGATCTGTATGATGAAGCAACCGCAGAAGCAGTCCGCATCCAGTACGGCGGAAGCGTCAAGCCGACCAACATCAAGTCCTATATGGCATGCCCGGATATTGACGGTGCGCTCATCGGCGGTGCGTCCCTGAAAGTTGATTCCTTCAAGGAAATCATCGACGCAACAAAGTAAGGTTTCTTAAGACAGCTGAGTCTTTGGAAATAAAGCAGTTAAGGTATTGAAGGAGGAAAAGAATTAATGCCTTATATCGTAAGTGTTTATGCACGTGAAGTAATTGATTCCCGCGGTAACCCGACCGTTGAAGCAGAGGTTACCACAGAGTCCGGCGCATTCGGCCGTGCCATCGTTCCGTCCGGTGCATCCACCGGTGAACGTGAAGCGCTCGAACTTCGTGACGGCGACAAGAAGCGTTTCCTCGGTAAGGGAACTCTGAAGGCGGTTAACAACGTCAACAAAGTCATCGCACCGAAAATTATCGGCCTCGATGTAACATGCCAGAGCGAAATCGATAAGATCATGATCGATCTCGACGGAACAGCGTTCAAGTCCAAGCTCGGCGCGAACGCTACTCTCGCAGTTTCCCTCGCATGTGCACGCGCAGCAGCTGACTACTACGGAATGCCGCTGTACAAGTACATCGGCGGTGCCAACGCGAAGGTTCTCCCGGTTCCGATGATGAACGTCCTCAACGGCGGCAAGCATGCGGATTCTGCGGCAGACTGCCAGGAATACATGATTATGCCGGTAGGCGCAAAGAGTGTTCGTGAAGCCATCCGTATGGGTGCGGAAGTATTCCACGCTCTCAAGAAGGTTCTCAAGAAGTATGGTTATAACACCGCTGTCGGTGACGAAGGCGGATATGCGCCGTCCTGCGTACCTGGCGGCAAGGGACCCCTGGAGAAGTACGGAAACGAAGGACCGCTGGAGCTCATGGTTGAAGCAGTCAAGGAAGCCGGCTACAAGCTCGGTGATGATGTATGCTTCGCAATGGACCTCGCTTCTTCCGAATTCTATGATGCAAAGAAGAAGAAGTATGTTCTCGCTCGTTCCGGCGAAGGTGAGAAGACAAGCGATGAAATGATCGACCTCCTCGAGAAGTGGGTCAACAAATATCCGCTGATCTCCATCGAAGACGGCCTCGCAGAGAATGACTGGGACGGCTGGAAGAAACTGACAGACCGCCTCGGCAGCAAGTGCCAGCTCGTCGGTGATGACCTGTTCGTCACAAATACCACTTACATCAAGAAGGGTATTGAACTCGGCGTTGCCAACGCAGTTCTGATCAAGGTCAACCAGATCGGTACTCTGACCGAAACACTCGATGCGATCGAAATGGCGAAGGAAGCTTCCTACACAGCGGTTGTTTCCCACCGTTCCGGTGAGTCGGAAGACACAACCATCTCCGATCTCGTAGTCGGTGTCAACGCAGGCCAGATCAAGACCGGTTCCATGAGCCGTACCGACCGTATTGCGAAGTACAACCAGCTCATGAGAATTGAAGAAGAGCTCGGACCTGTTGCGGATTATAAGGGCAAAAAGGCGTTCTACAACGTCAAGACACTCTCCGCGACTCCGGCAGCACCGAAGAAGGCTCCTGCGAAGAAGCCCGCTGCCAAGAAGACAGCGAAGAAGTAATTCGAAATCGCTGAAAGATCATCTCCGGAAGGAGATGGTCTTTTTTTGTCCTGCAGGGATCTTTTGACCGTGTGACAGCCAACAGGTCGGAAACAATATGGTCTGATATAAGATTTTTAAATAAATAGGGGATGACACATTCTTTTCGTGTGGTATGATAACACCGTTGGCAGTGACAGAGAAAGAACGTTGCGGGCTTTCTGAAAGAGACCTTCCGTATGGTGAAAGGAAGGGAAAGTGTGCTCTGTTTGTAAGGACTCCCGAGCCGACCGCGCTTCAGCGTTACCGAAGAAAATGAGGCACTGTATATAACATCTGACAGTGTGAATCAGGGTGGTACCACGACCAAAGCGCTCGTCCCTCGAAGATCAGCGCTTTTTATTTATACGGAGGGAAATGGATATGGCAGAAAACAACGAAGTCAGAACGCTCAGCGAACGGAAAGAACAGCTCGAAGCGAAACGGGAAGTAATCAGAGACAAAGCACAGGAAAAGAGAAAAGAGATCGTTAAAGAAATAAGTGAACGCGAGCTCAATGACCAGCAGAAGGTGCGCCGTCAGAAGATGGAAGCGCTTCGGGAACAGGGCATCGATCCGTACGGAAGCGGCTATGAACGCACGCATCGCAGCGGAGATCTGCGCGCGCTTTACGGTGGGAAGAGTGCGGAAGAACTGGATGCGATCAATGCGGAAGTTTCGATTGCGGGCCGCATCATGTCCAAACGCCGGATGGGCAAACTTGGATTTATGCATATCCTGGACCGTGACGGCCGTATCCAGGTCGTTGTGAACAAGCGGATTGTCGGGGATGATGTGTATGAGATTTTCAAAGCAAGTGATCTTGGAGACATCATCGGTATCAAGGGAAAAGTAATCAAAACACAGACCGGAGAACTGTCGGTGGAGGCGCATGAGTATACACATCTTGCCAAGGCGCTGCGTCCGCTTCCGGAAAAGTTCCACGGTCTTACCGACAAGGAAGAGCGTTACCGCAGACGGTATCTGGATCTCATCATGAATGACCGTTCGCGGGAGATTGCCATTCTCCGGCCGCGCATTATCCGTGCCATTCAGAAATACATGGATGACCATGGATATATCGAAGTGGAGACACCGGTATTACAGCCGATTCTGGGCGGTGCTGCAGCACGTCCGTTCGTCACGCATCACAATAGCCTGGACCGTGATTTCTACCTGCGCATTGCGACAGAGCTTCCGCTCAAGCGTCTGATCGTAGGCGGTCTGGAAGGGGTCTATGAGATCGGCCGGATCTTCCGGAATGAAGGAATGGATCTCAAGCATAACCCGGAATTTACAACGATGGAGGCATACTGCGCATACTCTGATCTCGAAGGCATGATGGAGCTTACCGAAGGCCTGTATGAGTATGTGGCGATGGAAGTGTTCGGAAGAACCGAGTTTGAGTTCATGGGCCATACCGTGAACCTGAAGGCACCGTATAAAAGATGGGATATGGTCGATGCGGTAAAAGAGGTCACCGGGGTGGATTTCCGTCAGCCGATGAGCGTGGAGGATGCCCTGAAACTTGCGGCGGAGCACAATGTGGAAGTTGCGCCGCACCAGCAAACGGTAGGCAATATCATTTCCCTGTTCTTCGATCAGTTCTGTGAAGAGAAGATCATTGACCCGACGTTTGTGACCGGGCACCCGATTGAAATCTCTCCGCTGGCCAAGAAAAATTCTGCAGATCCCCGGTTTACCGAGCGCTTTGAGACACTGATCTGCGGTGTGGAGTTCAACAATGCCTTCAGCGAACTGAATGATCCGATCGATCAGAAAGAACGGTTTGAGAAGCAGCTGGAAGCGAAGAAGCTCGGAGATGATGAAGCATCCGAGATGGATAATGACTATGTCGAAGCGCTGGAATACGGCATGCCTCCGACAGGCGGAATCGGATTCGGTATTGACCGTCTGGTGATGCTGCTGTGCGGTGTGGACAGTATCCGTGATGTTCTGCTTTTCCCGACAATGAAGCAGCGTGGAGAATGAAGCATCGAAAAGCGCCCTAAAACAGGCATTTATGAGGGGTCCGCGAATACGATTCGAGAAAAATTTGTACATTTCATAAGGTAAAAAATCCTCAACTGCCCACAATTTTTCCCCAATCATGAGTAAAAATACGTGCGGAATCCGTTAGGGATCCGTGAAATGACATACATCCAAGGCTCTTATCCGAGAGCCTTTTCTCTA
>CAJOLG010000030.1 GCA_905235315.1 uncultured Solobacterium sp.
AGCAGCAGCATGCACAGTCTGGACTGTCCGATACCGCCGCCGATGGTATACGGAAGCTCCCGGTTGAGAATCATCTGATGGTAGGGGAGAGAAAGCCTTCCCTCACAGTGACTCGCTTTGCACTGGGTGCGGATGGAGTTTTCATCGACCCGGATTCCCATGGAGGAAATTTCAAGTGCGGAAGACAGGCTCGGCAGCCAGAACAGCAGATCGCCGTTCAGCTTCCAGTCATCATAGTCCGGTGCACGCCCGTCATGCGGGTGATTGCTGCGGGTAAGCGGCCAGCCGATCTGTTTGATGAAGACACATCCCTTTTCCCGGGTAATCGCGGTTTCGCGGTCTTTTACCGAAAGATCCGGGTAACGGTCTTCCAGTTCCTGACTGGTGATGAAACAGACATCATCTGCGAGGTGGCATACCGCATTGGGATATTTGTACCAGACTTCGTGTTCCATATGCTTGATGATCTTGAAGATCTCACGCACGGTCGCTTCCAGTGTTTCATCGGTGCGCTCCTCTTTTGTGATGATCTTTTCCCAGTCCCACTGATCAACATAGGCGCTGTGCAGATTATCAAGCAGCTCATCCCTGCGGATGGCATTCATATTCGTGTACAGACCTTCATGGACATCAAAGCCGTACTTTTTCAGTGCGTAACGCTTCCACTTCGCAAGTGACTGAACGACTTCGATCCGTTCTTCGGGCATCTCCTGCATCTCGAACGATACCGGCCGCTCAATGCCGTTGAGGTTGTCGTTGAGACCGCTCTTCTTCGACACAAACAGCGGAGCGCTGATGCGCGAGAGATTCATTTCCCTGCCGAATTCCTTCTGAAAGGTATCACGGATATATTTAATTGCTTCCTGTGTTTCACGAACCGTCAGTACCGGATCGTATCCCTTTGGAGTGATCACGTTCATATGCTTTTATCCCCTGTATCAGTACTTATTTTACTCAGATTGGACATGATAGGAAATAAAAAAATAAAGCGTGCCGCAAAAAAGCAGAGCAGAAAAAAGCGGCCTGCCTGACAGGCAGACCGCGTGGGTTATGTATGCATGGTTTGTTACCCTTCGGCGAACTGGGAATTGTAAAGGGAGGCATAGAAGCCGTTTTTCGCCATCAGCTCTTCGTGGTTTCCGACTTCCACAATATCCCCGTGATCCATGCAGAGGATGATATCCGCATTGCGGATCGTGGAAAGACGGTGGGCAATGACAAAGCTGGTGCGGCCCTTCATCAGGTTTTCGATGCCTTTCTGGATCAATGCTTCCGTACGGGTATCGACAGAGGAGGTTGCCTCGTCGAAGATCAGGATCTTCGGATCGCTGAGGAATGCGCGGGCAATGGTCAGAAGCTGTTTCTGGCCCTGTGAGATATTTGTGGATTCCTCGTTGATCTCCGTCTGATAACCGTTCTCCAGCGTGCGGATAAAGTGATCGGCGTATGCATTGTCTGCAGCCCGGATCACTTCTTCATCCGTGGCATCCATCCGGCCGTATCGGATATTCTCCATGACGGTTCCGGAGGAGAGCCATGCGTCCTGCAGCACCATGCCGAACGCATCGCGCAGATCGGAGCGAGTCAGCTGTCTTGTATCAATGCCGTCAATATAGATCGCACCGCTGTTGAGATCATAGAACCGCATCAGCAGTTTCACAATCGTGGTCTTTCCGGCGCCGGTGGGACCGACAATCGCAATCTGTTTTCCCTGATTAAAATATGCGCTGAAATTGTGGATGATGATCTCATTGGGATCATAGCCGAAGCATACGTTTTCAAACGAGACATTCCCGCGGACTGTAAGATTGCCGGCTTCATCCCGGATGGATACCGGATTGACCGGATCCGGCGATTCCTCTTCCTCTTCCAGGAATTCGAAGACACGTTCTGCCGCAGCAGCCGTGCTCTGCAGGATGTTCATCATCTGCGCTGTCTGGGTGATCGGCTGATTGAAGGAACGCACATACTGGATGAATGCCTGGATATCGCCGATCGCAAGGCCGTTGTGGATCGAAAGATAGCCGCCCAGCACACAGCATCCGACATACCCGATGTTTCCGATCAGGTTTGTCACCGGCTGCATCAGGCCGCTCATGAACTGCGCTTTCCATCCTGCTTCATACAGTTTTTCGTTCAGTTCATTGAATTCCCTGACCGAACGCTCTTCGCCGTTGAATGCCTTCATGACAATATGTCCGCCGTACATTTCTTCAATGTGGCCGTTGACATTGCCGAGGGTCTTCTGCTGGGCTTTGAAGTACGGCTGACTGTGTTTTACGACAACCGCAGCCGCGATTCCCGAAAGGGGCACAACAATCAGTGCCATGACTGTCAGCTGCCAGGAAATCCGCAGCATCATATACAGCACACCTATAACCGTAATGACCGATGTGAAGATCTGCTGAATCGACTGGTTCAGGCTCTGTGATACGGTATCCACATCGTTGGTGATGCGGGAGAGCACTTCGCCGTGCGTCTGCCGGTCAAAGTAGGCAAGGGGCAGACGGTTGATCTTTTCGCTGATTTCTCTGCGGAGCGAGTAGGTGACACCCTGTGTGACGCCGGCCATCATCCATCCCTGGATGTAGGAGAAGATCATGGAAAGGACATAGATGATTCCAAGCGTCCGCAGGATGGAGAAAATCCGTTCGAAGTCAATCGATCCGGTTCCCGTGTATTTTGCGGCCAGGCCTTCCGCAAGCGCGGTTGTGGCGCTTCCGAGCACCCTGGGGCCGATGATGGTAAAGACCGTAGAAGCAGCCGCAAACAGGATGATGATAATCAGCCGGAAGGTATACGGCTTCAGATACCGGATCAGCTTGCGGATGGTTCCGCTGAAATCCTTTGCCTTGTCTCCCTGCATCATGCCGCGTCCGCGGCCTCCGCGTCTCTGCGCGGGCTGATGATTCTGCTGGCTCATGACAGTTCCTCCGGGCTTAACTGAGAGTAAGCTATTTCCTGATAGACGCTGCACGTCTTCATCAGTTCTTCATGGGTTCCCATACCGGCAATCCGGCCTTCATCCAATACAATGATGCGGTCCGCATGCCGGATCGTGCTGATTCGCTGGGCAACGATCAGAACGGTGGAGCGGGTCTTTGCGACAAGTTTGTTCAGCTCTTCCCGCAGCCGGGCATCGGTTGCGTAATCCAGTGCGGAGAACGCGTCGTCGAAGATATAGACCTGCGCGTTTCGCACCAGCGCGCGGGCAATGGATAGACGCTGCTTCTGGCCGCCCGACACATTGGTGCCGCCCTGGGATATGGGCTCTTCCAGACGGTTCGGCATCCGGTCGACGAATTCCTTTGCCTGGGATACTTCCAGTGCGGTTTCGATCAGATCCTCGCCCGCCGTTTCATCCGCATAGCGGAGATTGGATTCCACGGTGCCGGAGAAGAGAACCGCTTTCTGCGGCACATAGCCGATGCGCTCCCGCAGGTCTTTCTGCCGGACATTCCGGATATCGGTATCGCCGAACATGACCGCGCCTTCCGTCACATCAAAGAAGCGGGGAATCAGATTGACCAGCGTGCTCTTGCCGGAGCCGGTCGATCCGATGAAGGCGACCGTTTCGCCGGGATGCGCTTCAAACGTGATGTCCCGAAGAACATATTCCTCGGCTTTGGGATATTTGAATGACACATTGCGGAAGGAAATGGTCTGATTGTCGGCCGGGAGTTCTTCCGGTGTTTCCGGATCGTGAATTGCCGGCTCGGTTTCCAGAACCTCAAAGATACGGTTCGCACTGACCGCAGAACGGGGAATCATGATGAAGATCATCGCAACGATCATGAAGGACATCAGGACATGAACCGCGTACTGCAGGAATGCCATCATATCGCCGATCTGCATGGTTCCAAGATCGATCTGCTTACTGCCGAACCAGAGAATCAGAACAGAGACAAAACTCATCAGGAAGGTCATTGCGGGCATGATGACCGCCATCGCCCGGTTGACGAAGATGTTCACCCGGGTGATTTCGCTGTTGACGTCATCAAACCGCTTTTCTTCCGCCTTTTCGTTATTGAATGCACGTACGACCAGGATGCCGGAGAGCTGCTCGCGGATCACCAGGTTCAGCCGGTCAACCAGCTTCTGGATGATCCGGAACTTCGGCAGGGTGATCCAGAAGGTAACCGCCATCAGGGCGATAATGATTAAGAGCACCCAGCCCAGGATGTTCACCATGCCGGAGTAGCGCATGACCTTGAACAGGGAAGTAAGCCCCATAAACGGCGCAAACAGCACGATCCTCAGCAGCATGTTCAAAACCATCTGGATCTGCTGGATATCATTCGTGGTGCGGGTGATCAAAGATGCCGTGGAGAACCGGCTGAATTCCTCACTGGAGAACGATTCCACACGTTTGAATACATCCGCGCGAATATTGCGGCAGGCACCGGTTGCGGTGCGGGAGGAAAGAAACGAAGAGCCCACCGCACAGAGACTTCCCAGCAGTGTGATCGCCAGCATGATCGGCCTTCGTTCAGAATGTACCGGTTCTGCATGGCCTCGATGTCGACACCGAGCGCCGCATATTCATATTTCATGCCCATCATTACCGCAGCGTTCAGGTTGTCTTCCGTGTATGCGGCGAACTGCGCATCGACCTGTTCCAGGATGGGTGCGGCGGCTTCCGGGTTCTGTTCCAGCATGGTGTAGATCTGTTCCGGTTCCACCGGCAGCTGACCGGAAGCGGCCCCGCTTTCCAGCATCGTAACGGTGAGGAAAGACCGGCGTACGAGGCCGGAAGAATCCACGCCTTCGTTCAGGACATAAATATCTTCGGACACAGATGCAGGGTAGGCTGTTTCATATTCGGCGGTTCCCGCCGGCACAAACGTGTATGCGGATTCAAACGCTGCCCGTTCGGATTCACTCATGAACAGCTTCATATGCCCGCAGGTGGATGCCCGGAGCACTTTTGGGGAAGGGTCATCAATGCCGCTGTACTGAATGCCGTAAGTAACAATGCCGGACATATAATCCGGAAGGGCAAGTTCAAACTGAACCTGGGCAAATGTCAGCGCGATGATTGCCAGCACCGAAAGCCAGAAGGGTTTCAGATATCGCAGTGCTTTTAAGTACCCGTTTCCGGGTGCGTGTATCGTGTATTATATCATGTACGTGATTATAAAAAATAATGCATGACGTGATGCATGATGCGTGAGATAAGGAAATCCGGTTGCGCCGCAGAGTTTCAGATTGGTATGATAGTGCCCGTAAAGGAGGGTTCTATGAACAAAGTGTATTTTGCGTCTGATTATCAGGAGGATCAGGAGGGTATGGCACCGGAGATCCTGAAAAATCTGGAAACGGCGAATCTTGTGCCTGTCAGCGGGTACGGAACCGATGAATTCAGCGAAAGCGCCCGGATGAAGATCCGTGACGCGATCGGAAGGAATGACGCAGAAATTCATTTTCTTGCGGGCGGAACGCAGGCAAACGCGGTCGTGATCAGCGCGGCACTGCGGGAATATGAAGGCGTTGTCGCTGCGGATACCGGCCATGTTGCACTTCATGAAGCCGGTGCGATTGAATATACCGGCCACAAGGTACTGACGGTAAAAGGAGACCGCGGAATCCTGCGGGCAGATGCGCTTCGGGAAACGCTTGAAACATTCTATGCGGATGGGAATCATGATCATATGGTCCATCCGGGCATGGTATACATCTCTCATCCGACCGAGTACGGCACCCTGTACTCCAAAGCCGAACTGACGGCACTGCGCCGGATCTGTGATGCGTATCATCTGCCGCTTTATGTCGACGGAGCGCGGCTGGCCTATGCCCTGGCATGCAAGGAGAACGATGTTTCCCTGAAGGATCTGGCTGAGCTTGCCGATGCCTTCTACATCGGCGGCACGAAGTGCGGTGCGATTCTCGGGGAAGCGGTCGTCATTTTAAACAAAAAGCTGTTCCCGCATTTCTTTACCACGGTAAAACTGCACGGCGCCCTGCTCGCAAAAGGCAGGCTGGCCGGAATCTCGTTCGACACCCTGTTCACTGACGGCCTCTATGAACGGCTCGGTGCGCATGCGCTGGAAAAAGCGGCGGAGATCCGTGCTGCGCTGGCGGAAAACAACTGGCAGGTGTTCTTTGAAACCCCGACCAATCAGATCTTCGTGGTGGTGGATAATGATACACTCCGTAAGCTGGATGAAACCGTGGTGTACAGTTTCTGGGAGCCGTATGACGAGTCCCATACCGTGATCCGGTTTGCGACCAGCTGGGCAACCCCGGACAGGGATGTGGAGGAACTGATCCGGATCATCCGGTCCATGCCCCGCTAGGCTTCAATGATTTCCGGAATCTCCGCCACCAGTTTTCTCTGATCCGGCCGCATGCCGGTGGTGATGAAGGAGGAGAAATCCGCATAACGGGCGAAAATGAAAGTGCCGGCGTGCTGAAATTTTGAGGCATCGCATACGAGCACTTTTTTTGGTGCGAGAGACATGACGCGGCGGTGAATCTCCATCTCTTCAAACGAGAAGGTGGTCGGCCCCTCTCCTTCGACGAACCCGTCACAGCCGACAAATGCGAGATCGATCCGGATATGGGAAAGATTCTCCAGGGCGTACATGCCGACCGCACAGCCGCCGAACTTCTGAATCCGGCCGCCGACGAAGATGATTTCGTGCCGGGTGGAACGGGCCATCGCCGCGAGATCAAGGGAATTGGTGACGATCAGAAGATCCTTCCGCAAGGGAAGGTATCTTGCCATCGCACTCAGGGTGGTGCCGGGTCCGATCCAGACCGCAGCGCCGTCGGGAATCAGAGAGACGGCAGCCCGGGCAATCCGGTTTTTCTCCTGGGCGTGTTCGGATGCCTTGACGTCGACATCGACCTGGGCATACTGCCGCACGGACGCACCCCCGTGAACCCGCGAACAGAGACCCAGCGACGATAGCCGGGTCAGATCCTGGCGGATGGTTTCTTCGCTGACCTGAAATTCTGCACTGAGGTCATGAACCGAGACGGCGGATTCCGCGTACAGTTTTGCCATGATCGCATCGCGCCGGATGTCACCTTTCTTACTCATGGCTTCAGTGTATCAAAAATCTGTGTTTCAAGGGGTGAAAAACCTGAAATACAGGAAAATAATCCTGTTTCTTCAAGAAACACAGAAAAATGATTGTGAATCAGGCTTCCGCAGGCGTATGGTGAACATGAAAGAGAGGAACGAGAGTATGAAACTTCAGGCAGCGCTGGATACGCTGAGTCTTGAGGACTGCGTCCAGCTTCTCAGTGAGACAAGAGGATCGATTGATATTGCGGAAGTCGGGACCCCGTTTGTGATAGAAGAAGGCATGCGTCCGGTCAGGGAGCTGAAGGAAAAATTCCCGGAGATCGAAGTGCTCGCGGATGTAAAGATCATGGATGCGGGCGAATATGAAGCCGACAAATGCTTTGACGCGGGGGCAGATATCTGCACGGTGCTCGGCGTATCAAACAATGCGACGATTGAAGGCGTCATTCGCAGCGCGAAAAAGCACGGAAGGAAGGTTATGGTCGATATGATCGAAGTGCCGAATCTTGCGGAGCGGGCTGCGGAGATCGACGCGATGGGCGCGGATTACATCTGTGTTCATACCGCGTTTGATGTTCAGAAGACGGGCAAAGACCCGCTGGATGATCTTAAAGTTGTAAACAAAGTACTGAAGAATGCGAAATCCGCGGTTGCGGGCGGCGTCAAACTGAGCACCGTGGATGCGATCGTGGAGGAAGGCTGTGAAATCGTCGTGGTCGGCGGCTATATCTGCAATGCGGAAGACCGCGCGGCTGTCTCAAAAGAACTCAAGGCACATCTGAAATAAATATTTAAACGATGAATAACCGGGAATATGCGGAAATCGTCTGTAAGGAACTGCAGGCAGCGCTCGGTGCGATCGACACCGAAGCGACAGAGAAATTTGCGGATCTTCTGCTTGAGGCAGATGAGATTTTCTGCGCCGGCGCAGGGCGGAGCGGCTTTCAGATCCGCGGCTTCGCAATGCGTCTGATGCACATGGGACGCAAGTCCTACATGGTCGGCGAGACCTGCACGCCGAACATTACGGAGAACGGCCTGCTGGTGGTATGCAGCGGAAGCGGCACCACAAAATCGCTGGTCAATCATGCCATGAAGGCAAAGGAAGTCGGCGCAAAAGTGGCGCTGATCACCATCAATCCGGACTCCGCGATCGGAAAGCTGGCGGATGTCGTGATTCAGATTCCTGCCGTCAGCCCCAAGAGCGATGTGCAGGGAGCGGTCAAATCCATCCAGCCCATGGGCTCGCTCTTTGAACAGTGTGAGGGGATCTACCTGGATATCGTCATCATGATCCTGATGAAGCGGCTCGGCCTCGACAGCGATACCATGTTCGGCCGTCACGCGAATATGGAGTGAGAGATGAAACAGGAACTCGTAACGTTTGTGGAAAAGCCCTGGGGGTATGAGAAGTGGATTGCGGTCACCGATTCCTATGCGCTGAAGGAGATCTTTCTGAAAAAAGGGTGCCGGTGCTCCCTGCAGTATCATGAACAGAAGGAAGAGCACAGCTATCTCCTGAAGGGAAAAGTGAAGGTCGAAGAGGACAACGAAGCCGGAGAACTTACTGCCGGTATCTATGAACCGGGCGAATGCTGGCATGAAAAGCCGCTGGCGAGACATCGTGTCACCGCCCTGGAAGATTCCCTCTTCATTGAAGTATCCACACCGCATCTTGATGATGTGGTCCGGATCCAGGACGATTTCGGACGATAAACACAGCGAAAGCGGACGCAGGAGTCCGCGTTCAAAAGAGAGGAGACAAACAGGGATGAAGCGTCTGATTGGGGATATGCATATGCATACGCTCGCGAGCGGGCATGCCTACGGAACGATTCGGGAGATGGCGCAGGCCGCCTGTGAAGCCGGGCTTGAGATCATCGGAATCACCGAGCACGCGCCGGGGATCCCGGGGACCGTGGATCCGTTTTATTACGGAAATCTGAAGGTTGTGCCGAAGGTTCTGTGCGGGGTGGAAGTCCTGCACGGGTGCGAGGTCAATGTGCTCAACGACGGAACGCTGTCCCTGGAGGAGAAGTATATCCGCCGTCTGGATTACTGCATAGCGGGCATCCATAAGCACTGTTATGAAAATGCGGGCAGAGAGGAAAATACCGCAAACCTGATTTCCTGCATGCGGCATCCCTGCGTGAAGTTTGTATCCCATCCGGATGACGATCATTTCCCGCTGGATAACGATCTTCTGACGGCCGCCGCAGCCCAAACCGGAACTGCGCTTGAAGTGAACAACAGCTCGCTGGTCAAAAAAGACCGCCGGCTGAACTGTTATGAAAACTACCGTGAGATTCTGCGCTATGCGGCGGAACGCGGTGTGTATATCATCGTGAACTCGGACGCCCACGACCCCAGTCAGGTCGGAAAGCTGGAACTTGCGGAAGCGCTGCTGGAAGAAGCGGGTTTCCCGGACGAGCTGATCCTGAACAACGACCGGGAAAAACTGGTTCGGTTTCTCTTTGAACGAGAGGGGTAAAACGCAATCCGGTTCTTTACTTATAAGGCAGAATTCTGTAATATATCGTCATATAACCATATCCTTTAAACTGAGTTGCCCCGTGAGGCAGAAAGGAAAACGTTATGATGCAGATGAACAGCCTTGGTTGTATGAATCAGATGCGTATGGTTGCCGGAGACAGCGCTTCCGTTTCCGGGGTTTTTTCACCAAAACTGAGACAGAACCTGCGGGAAGGTTTCCCCAGGTTTTTTGTTTTTCTGAAGGAGGTATTTGAATGAAAAAAGCGGCGATTATTATGGGTTCCGACAGTGACTGGACCGTCATGAAGAAGGCGGCTGTCACCCTGAAAGACCTCGGAGTTCCGTTCGAAGTCCACGTGTACTCCGCACACCGCACACCGGAAGAAGCAGCAGAGTTCGCAGGAAACGCAGCGAATCGCGGCTTCGGCGTTCTGATCGCCGGTGCGGGAATGAGTGCGGCGCTTGCCGGAAGTCTTGCGGCCAAAACCACGCTTCCGGTCATCGGTGTCCCGCTGGATGCCGGACTGCAGGGTGTGGATGCGCTGCTGAGCACGGTCATGATGCCTCCGGGAATTCCGGTCGGCTCGGTCGGTGTCAATGCGGCGAAAAACGCCGCCCTGCTTGCGGCGGAGATTCTCGCCCTGGGCGAACCGGAACTTACGGAAAAACTTGCGGCACAGAAAGCCGCCATGCATGATGCAGTGCTGGAGAAAGACGCAAAAATGCAGGAAACAGTAAAGGAACTCTGAAGATATGGCAAAAAGTTACAGTGACAGTTATAAAGATGCCGGAGTGGATGTAACGGCCGGCTATGAGTCGGTCCGGCTCATCCAGGCGGATGCCGCAAGAACGAAAGTGCCCGGCGTGCTGGATTCCATCGGCGGCTTCGGCGGCCTGTTTGCGCCGGATACTGCCGGGATGAAAAAGCCCGTGCTGGTTTCGGGAACCGACGGAGTCGGCACAAAGATCAAACTCGCATTTCTGATGGACAAACACGATACCGTCGGAATCGACTGTGTGGCGATGTGTGTCAACGATGTTATCTGCGCCGGCGCCAAACCGCTCTTCTTCCTGGATTACATTGCCTGCGGGAAGAATATCCCGGAAAAGATTGCGGCGATCGTGAAAGGTGTCGCAGACGGCTGTGTGCAGGCCGGCTGTGCGCTGATCGGCGGTGAGACCGCCGAACATCCGGGCCTGATGCCGGAAGAGGAATATGATCTAGCCGGATTCACGGTCGGGATTGCGGATGAGGAGAAGATCATCGATAAGGCATCGGTGCAGGCAGGCGATGTCATTGTCGGGCTTGCCTCAAGCGGAGTTCATTCCAACGGGTTTTCGCTGGTCCGCAAGGTGTTTGATATCGGAAACTGCGATCTCTCTGCCTATACCGAAGAACTCGGAAAGCCGCTGGGCGAGACGCTGCTCACCCCGACGGTGATCTATGTAAAGCCGGTGCTGAAACTGCTGGAAGAAGTGAATGTGCACAGCCTTGCGCATATTACCGGCGGCGGATTCCATGAAAACCTGCCGCGGGCATTCGGGGAGGAATTCAGCGCCGAGATCACGGAAGGAAGCTGGGATATCCCGCCGATCTTCCCGCTCATTCAGAAAAAGGGAGCGATCAGTGATCATGATATGTACAACACCTTCAATATGGGCATCGGAATGTGTGCGGTGGTCGCACCGGAAGATGCGGCGAAAACGGTAAACATCCTGCGCGAAAACGGCGTGAACGCCAATGTGATCGGACGCATCATCCCGGGTGATCACAGTGTGGTCTTCCGGAAGGAGGGCGTATGATCCGGATCGCGGTGCTTGTGAGCGGCGGCGGAACCAACCTGCAGGCGCTGATCGACGCCATGCAGGAAGGAAAATTCCCGCATGGCTCCATTGAACTGGTCCTTTCCTCAAGCGATACCGCGTATGCGTTGGAGCGGGCAGCGAACGCCGGAATCGAAACGGCGGTTATCCGGCGGAAAGACTATGCCAGCGCGGAACTGTTTGACCTGGCGGTGGTCACTGCCCTGAAAGATCATGCGATCGACATGGTGGTGCTTGCCGGATATCTGTCGATCCTCGGACCGGCAGTGATTCAGGCATATCCGGAACGGATCCTCAATATTCACCCGTCCCTCATCCCTTCCTTCTGCGGGAAGGGGTATTACGGGCTGAAGGTTCATGAGGAAGCCCTGAAGCGGGGCGTCAAGGTTACCGGCGCAACCGTGCATTTTGTGAATGAAATACCCGACGGCGGCCGGATCCTGATTCAGAAACCGGTGGCGGTAGAGGACGGGGATACCCCGGAGATCCTGCAGAAACGCGTGATGAAAGAGGCGGAATGGATCATTCTGCCGGAAGCGGTCCGCATGGTGTCGGACGCACTTGATAAAGGAGAACATGTATGAAAGCAGCTGATTTGTTTGAAACCCTGAAGCAGAATTCCTATCCGGGCCGCGGGATTGCGGTCGGAAAGACCCCGTGCGGAAAGAAACTGCGCATTGCCTACTTCATCATGGGCCGCAGTGAAAACAGCCGCAACCGCATCTTCGTTGAGGATGGCGAAGGCATCCGCACCCAGGCGTTTGACGCATCCAAAATGAAGGATCCGAGCCTCATCATCTATGCGCCGGTCAGAGTGTACGGGGATACGACAATCGTGACCAACGGAGACCAGACCGATACAATCTATGAGGCGCTGGAAGCCGGAAAGACGTTCGAAGACGCGCTGCGCACCCGGACATTTGAACCGGACGGCCCGAACTACACCCCGCGTATTTCCGCGGTTGTAAAAGGCGATTACTACGCGATGTCGATTCTTAAAAGCGCCGAGGGAAATCCGGATACGGCACGCAGATATTTCTTCGATTATCCCAATGAGATTCCCGGTTACGGACATCTGATTCACACTTATGAGTCCGACGGCGATCCGCTGCCTTCCTTCGAAGGCGAGCCCACGCTCTGGGAAATGGCAAAAGAACCGTTTGAAGACTGGTCCGACCATGTATGGGAGGCCCTCAACCCCGACAACAAAGTTTCCCTGTTCACAAGATCGATCGATCTTGAAACCGGCGAAACCGCCACACGAATTTATAACCGCAATAAGGAGGAGAACTGAACATGGCAAACGAACTGGAACTGAAATACGGCTGTAATCCCAATCAGAAACCGAGCCGCATCTTCATGGAAGACGGCAGCGAACTTCCCGTAACGGTCCTGAACGGACGTCCGGGTTACATCAACTTCATGGACGCGCTGAACAGCTGGCAGCTGGTAAAGGAACTGAAAGCTGCGACCGGGCTGCCTTCCGCCGCCAGTTTCAAACACGTTTCGCCGGCCGGCGCTGCCGTCGGGCTGCCGCTCAGTGAAGTGGAGCGCAAAATCTACTTTACCGGCGACGGCGAACTGTCTCCGCTTGCCTGCGCTTATGCCCGCGCCCGCGGTGCGGACCGCATGAGTTCTTACGGTGACTTTGCGGCGCTGTCCGATATCTGTGATGCGGATACCGCCAATCTGCTGAAACCGGAAGTGAGTGACGGCGTGATTGCGCCGGGGTATACCGAAGAGGCACTCGCAATCCTGAAGACAAAGAAGAAGGGCAATTACAATGTGCTTCAGATGGACGAAAACTACCGTCCGAATCCTGTGGAACGCAAACAGGTGTTCGGCATTACCTTTGAGCAGGGCCGCAACGAAATCGTGATCGATGACACTGCGGTATCCAATATCGTGACGAAAAACAAGGATCTTCCTGACAGCGCAAAACGGGATCTGATCATTGCCCTGATCACGCTCAAATACACGCAGTCCAACTCCGTGGCTTATGCGAAGAACGGCCAGGTCATCGGTGTCGGTGCCGGCCAGCAGAGCCGTGTGCACTGCGTCCGCCTGGCAGGCGACAAGGCAGACCACTGGCTGCTCCGCCAGAGCCCGAACGTGCTGAACCTGCCGTTCCGGGAAGATATCGGCAGACCGGACCGCGACAACGCGATCGACGTCTATATCGGAAATGAATATATGGATGTGCTGCGCGACGGCGCATGGCAGAACTTCTTCACCGAACAGCCTGCCGTATTTACGGAAGAAGAAAAGCGCGCATGGCTTGATCAGAGCACGGGGGTATCGCTCGGAAGTGATGCGTTCTTCCCGTTCGGCGACAACATTGAGCGTGCCCATAAGAGCGGTGTCAGCTATATCGCTGAACCGGGCGGATCGATCCGCGATGACAATGTCATTGAAACCGCAGACAAATACGGTATGGTCATGGCCTTCAACGGCATCCGTCTGTTCCATCACTAAGGTTTAAGAGGAGGAAATTCCTGATGAAAGTACTGGTCGTCGGAGGCGGCGGAAGAGAACATGCCGTCATCCGCAAACTGAAAGAAAGCCGTCCGGACCTGGAAATTCTCTGTGCGCCCGGCAACGGCGGGATCGCCGCCGACGCGGAATGCGTCCCGGTGAAAGCCACCGATCTTGAAGGCATGGTGAAGCTTGCGAAAGAGCGCGGGGTTGACTATGTGTGCGTCACCCCGGATGATCCCCTGGCACTCGGCATGGTGGATGCCCTGAAGGAAGCCGGCATTCCGGCCTTCGGACCGACAAAGGCTGCCGCAAGAATCGAAGCGTCCAAGGTTTTCTCCAAGAACCTGATGAAGAAATACCGCATTCCCACTGCCGCCTATGAAGTGTTTGATGACCCGGAAGCGGCACGGGATTACATCCGGAAGGAAAACCGCTACCCGGCGGTGATCAAGGCGGACGGCCTTGCGCTCGGCAAGGGTGTCATCATTGCCCAGAACGAAGCGGAAGCGATGGCTGCGGTCGATCATCTGATGGTCGACAAAGCCTTCGGAGAATCCGGAAGCCGGGTGGTCGTGGAAGAATTCCTGACCGGCGTGGAGGTTTCCGTGCTGGCGTTTGCGGACGGCACAACGGTAGTGCCGATGGTCTCCTCCATGGACCACAAGCGCGCCAATGACAACGATGAAGGACTCAATACCGGCGGTATGGGTACGATCGCACCTTCGCCGTTCTATACGGCAGAACAGGCGGAACGGTGCCGGAAGGAAATCTTTCTGCCGACGATGGACGCGATGCGGAAGGAAGGATGCCCGTTCAGCGGGTGCCTGTATTTCGGCCTGATTCTCACGGAAGACGGCCCGAAGGTGATTGAATACAACAGCCGGTTCGGCGATCCGGAAACCCAGTCGGTACTCCCGCTTCTGGACAGCGACCTGTTTGAAATCATGACCGCATGCACAGACGGAACCCTGACGGAATCCATGGTGCGCTGGAAAGACGGTGCGGCTGCCTGTGTGATTGAGGCAAGCGGCGGCTATCCGGGAAGCTATGAGAAGGGCAAGGAGATTCACGGTCTTGACGCCGACGGACAGTGTGAGGGCGTAACCGTCTATCATGCCGGTACGACCCGGGACGGCGGAACCTATTACACAAACGGCGGCCGGGTGCTTGGCATCACCGCGGTTGCGCCGACCCTGAAAGAAGCACTCGAAAAGGCATATGAGGGTGTCGGAAAAGTTACGTTTGAGGCCATGCATGTACGCCGCGATATCGGCGCCAAAGCTCTGAAAGGAACAAAGTAAATGACAGTTTATCGCTGCTTTGTGGAAAAACGTCCGGAATTTGCGGTGGAAGCGGGAGGAGTTCTCACAACCCTGTCTACCGTGATCCGCTCCGGACATGTGAGACATGTACGCATCTTTAACCGGTATGATCTTGAAGGGATCGAAGAGGAAGATTACCGGAAGGCGTGTTCCGGAATCCTTTCCGAACCGCAGGTCGATGACCTTTACTTCGAAGAGATTCCTTCTCCCGCTCAGGATGAATGGGCGCTGGCGGTGGAATACCTGCCCGGCCAGTTTGATCAGCGTGCCGATTCGGCAGCCCAGTGCATTCAGCTGATGACCTGCAAAACCCGTCCGGATGTGCGTACTGCGAGAATCTATTACATCCAGGGAGACCTCACGGAGGAAGAAAAAGCGCTTGTGAAGGAAACCCTGATCAACCCGGTCGAGGCCAGGGAAGCGGCGTTCGAAAAACCGGAGACGATCCGGGCGGAGTATCCGATGCCGGACCTGCCTCCCGTAATCGAAGGCTTCACGGAAATGAGCGAAGAACAGCTTCAGGACCTGCGGGCTTCCATGGGTCTTGCGATGGACTTCGCAGATATCCTGTTTCTGCAGAAGTATTTCCGGGACGAAGAAAAACGCAATCCTTCCGTGACGGAAGTGCGGGTGATTGACACCTACTGGAGCGATCACTGCCGGCATACGACATTCAATACGATCCTGCAGGAAGTATCGATCGAGCCCGACTATATCCGCAGCACCTATGAGGACTATCTGAAACTGCGGGAAACCCTGTACGGCAAAGAACCGGCAAAACCGGTATCGCTCTGGGATCTTGCGACCATCGGAACCAAGGCACTGAAGAAGGCGGGCAAGGTTCCTTCGCTGGATGAAAGCGAAGAGATCAATGCATGCTCGGTAAAGATTCCGGTTGATGTGGACGGCAGTGAACAGCAGTGGCTGCTCATGTTTAAAAATGAAACGCATAACCACCCGACCGAGATCGAACCGTTCGGCGGTGCCGCCACGTGTCTTGGCGGAGCGATCCGCGATCCGCTTTCGGGGCGGGCATATGTGTATCAGGCAATGCGCATCACCGGTGCGGCAGATCCCTTAAAGCCGGTGGAAGAAACGATGAAAGGCAAGCTCCCGCAGAGCCGCCTTACCGTAACGGCAGCCAACGGATACAGTTCCTACGGCAACCAGATCGGTCTTGCGACCGGACATGTTCATGAAGTGTATCATCCGGGCTATGTCGCCAAGCGCATGGAGATCGGCGCAGTGCTCGGTGCGGCGCCTGCGGCCAATGTGGTCCGCGAGCGGCCGGAACCGGGCGATGTGGTGATCCTGCTGGGCGGACGCACCGGACGGGACGGATGCGGCGGAGCGACCGGCTCCTCCAAATCCCATACGGTAGAGTCCCTGGAAACCTGCGGTGCGGAAGTGCAGAAGGGAAATGCGCCGGAAGAGCGCAAGCTGCAGCGTCTGTTCCGCAATCCGGCGGCGACCCGTCTGATCCGCCGCTGTAATGACTTCGGCGCAGGCGGTGTCTCGGTCGCCATCGGCGAGCTGGCCGACGGCCTGCTGATCGATCTCACCAAAGTTCCGAAAAAATATGAAGGGCTTGACGGCACCGAACTTGCGATCTCGGAATCCCAGGAGCGCATGGCGGTCGTTACCCGCGCCAGGGATGCGGAAACATTCCGGAAGCTGGCGGATGCGGAGAACCTTGAATCCACCATTGTGGCGGAAGTCACGGAAGAGAAACGTCTTGTCATGACCCTTGACGGGCATGAAGTAGTCAATATTTCCCGCGCATTTCTCGATACCAACGGGGCGAAGCGGTTCGCCGACGCAAGAATCGAAGAGCCCGATATCCAGGAAACGAAACCGAAAGGAACCTTCCGCGAGCGTCTGTCCGCGCTGGTCAGCGATCTCAATGTCGCAAGCGAAAAAGGGCTTGTCGAACGGTTTGACTCCACAAT
The DNA here is from genome assembly GCA_905235315.1 of uncultured Solobacterium sp. Lineage (GTDB taxonomy): Bacteria > Bacillota_I > Bacilli_A > Erysipelotrichales > Erysipelotrichaceae > Bulleidia. Next base: position 17,100 of record CAJOLG010000030.1, read on the forward strand.
CGGCGCCGGTACGGTTCTGATGCCCTATGGCGGAGCGCGTCAGCTCTCCCCGTCCCAGGCAATGGCCTGCCGGATCCCGGTGCTGAACGGTACCACAACAACCTGTTCCCTGATGGGCTGGGGCTTTGACCCGTATGCGTCGGAGCGTTCTCCGTTCCGCGGTGCCCAGGAAGCGGTCATCACCAGTATTGCCAAGGTGATCGCAGCCGGCGGCAGTCAGAAACAGTGCTGGCTCTCCCTGCAGGAGTTCTTCGGCCATACCGGAACCGATCCGAAGCGCTGGGGAACCCCGATGGCTGCGCTGCTTGGCGCATGGAAGGCGCAGATGAATCTTGAGGTCGCAGCGATCGGCGGGAAAGACTCGATGTCCGGAACGTTTGAGAACATCGATGTCCCTCCGACCCTGGTAAGCTTTGCGGTATCCACCGCAAAAACGGACCGGATCATTTCCACGGAGTTCAAGGGTCCGGACCATGAGGTGATTTTACTGAAACCGGATTACGACGAAAACGGCATGCCGGACTACCGGAGTGTCAATCTGATCTTCCGCGAAGTTGAAAAACTGAATGCGGCAGGAAGCGTGCTTTCAAGCCGGGTTCTGGAGCGCGGCGGCACGGCGGAAGCGGTGTTCAAAATGGGCCTTGGCAACCGCATCGGAATGCGGCTCGACAGCGGCCTGGATGAAGACCTGTTCTTTGAAGCGACAGCCGGTGCGTTTGTGCTGGAACTCGCAGAAGGAACAGAGATTCCGGTCAACGGTATCCGTCTTGGCAGAACGAGTGAAAGCTACGCCTTTGCGAAAGGACTGGAGCGGATCGGTCTCGAACCGCTGCAGAAGGCATGGGAGGCGAAACTGGAGCCGGTATTCCCGTATCTGAAACAGCCGGAAGAACCGACGATTCCTTCCTATACCTATCGGAACGAAGAGCCGCTGCACGCATCCTACACGGCTGCGCACCCGCATGTTCTGATTCCGGTATTCCCGGGCACCAACTGTGAATGGGATACTGCGGCAGCCTTTGAGAAATACGGCGCAGAGACGGAGATCTTTGTGATCCGCAACCGGTCTGCCGAAGAAATCGAAGACAGTGTCGACCGGTTCGCTGCCAGTATCCGAAACAGTCATATCATCGCCATTCCGGGCGGCTTCTCCGGCGGTGATGAACCGGAAGGATCCGGCAAGTTCATTGTCAGCTTCTTCCGCAATCCGAAGATCAAAGCGGAAGTGCATAAACTGCTCGATGAGCGGGAAGGCCTGATGCTGGGTATCTGTAACGGATTCCAGGCTTTGATCAAGCTCGGGCTTGTGCCGTACGGACATATCACCGACACGGATGAACACTCCCCGACTCTGACGTTCAACTCGATCGGCCGTCACCAGTCCATGCTGGTGAGGACAAGGTTCGCCTCGGTCAAATCCCCGTGGCTGCGCTATGCCGAAGCAGGGGAGATCACCCATGTGGCGATCAGTCACGGAGAGGGACGGTTTGTCTGTGAGCCGGAACTCTTCCGGCATCTGGTTCAGAACGGTCAGATCGTCTCTCAGTATGTGGATCTTGAAGGGCATCCGACTTCGGATATCCGTTTCAATCCGAACAATTCCTATATGGCTGTGGAAGGAATCACTTCCGCAGACGGACGGATTCTCGGAAAGATGGGACACAGCGAACGCAGCGGCGACGGGCTTTACCGGAATATCCCGAATCTGAAGACCCAGGAATTCCTCTTCCGCGGCGCCGTGGACTACTTCCGCTGAACCTGACCCATACCGTTCTTCAAAGACAGTGCGATGATTCACCTGCACTGTCTTTTTTTACGCCGCCGGTTTGTCTTAATACAAAGAAACGTCTATAGTGGATGACGGTATGGAAGAGTACAGTACGAAAGATCTGCTGAACGAAACGATCCGCATGGCCTGGCCGGCCGTGCTGGAAAGCGTATTTATCCAGCTGGCGGGAATGATCGATACGATGATGGTGGCGACGCTTGGCACCTATGCGGTTTCTGCGGTCGGGCTGACCGTACAGCCGAAGTTTATTGCGCTGTCGATCTTTATTTCCATGAGTGTGGCGGTATCGGCTCTGGTCGCGCGCAGGCGCGGACAGGAGCGGCGTGAGGATGCCAACCGCATCATGATCGCCGCTGTCGTTTTTTCCGTTCTGGCATGCATTGTCATTACGGTGCTTTCGATTGCCCTGATGGATCCGATCCTGCGGTTCTGCGGCTCCAACGCGGATACCCATGCGCCGGCTGTTGAATACTTCCGGATCATCCAGGGAGGCATGATCTTCAATGTGCTGTCCTTTGTGATCAATGCGGCCCAGCGCGGCAGCGGAAACACAAAGATTGCGATGAAGACCAATGTCACATCGTCCATCGTGAATATTATCTTCAACTATTTCCTGATCAGCGGGCATTGCGGATTTCCTGCGCTCGGGCTTCGCGGGGCAGCGATCGCCACGGTGCTTGGGACCGTTGTGGCCTGCGCAATGTCGCTGGCGTCCCTGTTCAATAAGAACAGTTATGTATCAATCCCCTATGCGCTGAAAGAGAGGGTATATCCGTCGTTTCGCGATCTTTACGATATTCTGAAATTTTCCGTCAATATTTTCCTCGAGAACATCGCAATGCGGATCGGGTTTATGTATACCGCACTGATCGCTGCCCGGCTCGGCACCGATGCGTTTGCGGCTCACAATGTTGCGATGAATTTCCTCGGTGTATCCTTTGCGTTCGGCGACGGGATGCAGGTGGCGGCAGTTGCTTTGATCGGCCGCAGCCTCGGTGAACAGAACCCGGAAAAAGCGGCGCTGTACGGCAATCTCTGTCAGCGAGTCGGACTCTGTATTTCGCTGTGCATTTCGGTGGTCATGCTGGGATTCGGAAGGCCGATCTTCTCCCTGTTTTTCAGCGAACCGGCGATCGTCGATATGGGCGTGATGCTGTTTCGGTATATTGCGGTTATCACCGTGTTTCAGATCACCCAGATCATCTATGCCGGCTGTCTGCGCGGGGCAGGAGATGTCCGCTATACCATGCTGGGAGCGCTGATCTCGGTTGCGATCATCCGCACGGCGGTAACCTGGCTGCTCACC
>CAJOLG010000031.1 GCA_905235315.1 uncultured Solobacterium sp.
TTCATAAGTGACAATCGCACGCATCTTCTTCCGCGTCAGAATCTTCGCATTATCCGCTGCCTGTGATACACCGAGGCCGAGAATCACAAGATTGCCAATGAGAAAAAACGTCAACGTCAGTAAAAGTGATTTTGACGGTTTTCTTCTTACATATCTCAGTGCGCGCTGAATAAAATTCATGTGTTATTGCCTCGAATGTTTGATTTTGGTGCAGGGATAAATCAACTGTTTTTGTACTTAACGACTATAGATGAACCTTCTTCAACCACGGTTGTGAAACTCTGGCCGGTTTTATATTCACCACTGCTGGTTTTTACCCAGACAAGAGGCGCATCCTCTTCAGTCGCAACCTCATAAGTACAGCTCATTTTATTTTTGTTACAGAATTTGTTAATGGCTTCCAGGCTCGCAACATCATCAGTTGAAAAAATATATTGTTTTTTAGGAGTCACTGATGAGTCTTTGCCATCAGAAGAGCCATCGGAAGAGCCACCGGAGGAGCCCGATCCCGAGCTGCTGTCTCCTGAATCAGGTTTTACCGTGCACGCTCCGCTTGATACCTGATAATTGATCCGGCTGTAGTTGTTTAACGGTCTGCCGCATCCATCGGCCTGATCACTGGTTCCGTAATAACATGCATAACGGACAATCTGACCCGGTGTGGGATATTCATCACTGCAGGTCGGATACTGCCACTCGCCCCACATGCCGGCCTGAATGTCGGCACCGTTGTAGTTCACATCATCGCACCATGCGTGAAGCTCAAGATAATCCTTGCCGAGCCATGCACGGGAATTGGTTTCGAGAATCGGCATGTACAGCGAGATCGTAAGCTGTAATACATCCCCGGAATCGACGATGGAGCCGGGTGCTCTGTCCTGCGCAATTACCGAACCGAGCGGCGCTTCGTTATAAATGGATTTCTTGACAATTACAACATTGTTTTCCTTGGCCGAAGACCAGGCTTCGAGCTGTTCCTTGCTGTAACCGACAAGGTTCGGAATCTTTACGCCCTTGCCTTTGGATACCGTTACGGTAAACACATCCCCTTCACTCATGGAAGCACCGGCTGCCGGTGTCTGGGTAATGATAATGCCGCTGTCCACGGTATCAGAGTTCATATCCTGGCGCACGATCTTGACCTTCTTATTGTTCGCCCAGGTCAGAGCGTCCGCATAATTCTTTCCCTGGAAGTTCTCCACGGTCACCTGTCCGGCCGGTGCAGGTCCTTTCGAGCAGCGGATCGTCAGAGTGCTTCCGCGCACAAAGTCATTTTCCGAGACATTCTTGAGATCATACGCAATGACACCGCCGTTCTCTACCGTTGTGCTGTATTCGGTGGAAATCTTGGTCTTGGAAAGCTTGTTTTCATTCTTCCACTCCACCAGCTCGTCATACGTCATCGAACTGATATCCGGGAAGTCAATCGGTTCATTCGGATCAGCACCCTGTGAAACGACAAGTGTAATCGCCGTGTTCTTACGGATGTGTTTTCCCCCTTCCGGTGTCTGGGAGATGACCACATCACTGTCATATTCCGTACTGTATTCATAATTGCGGGCAATCGCCGTATTCTCGATCTTGTTCTGAGCTGCCCAGGAAGACACTTCACTCAGGCTGCGGCCGGTAAAATCCGGAAGCAGGATCGGTGCCCGCAGTAAAAAGAACCAGATCAGAAACAGGATCAGCAGAACAAGCGCAATCAGCCCTCCCAGCATCGGGCCGGTGAACGCGAATTTCGGTTTCTCTACTTTTACGCGTTCTTCTTCCGCAAAACTGGCAGGAGAAGAAGTTTCGTTTCCGTAAATATTCCGGGAGGAATCCTGTTCTTCTTCCGCTTCCTCCTCTTCTTCGTATTCTTCTTCCTCTTCATATTCTTCCGGCTCCGGTTCATTGACCGGTGCTGCCGGTGCAGGGGAAGGTTTCGGCCGGTATTCGGATGCCGGCTTTTCGGAAGGCATACTAAAGTCGTTTTCTTCCGGAATGACCTGTTTTTTCGGCACAAAATCATCGATCGTCCCAAACGAGGAGGTCTCTCCCCGTTTCTTTGCGTCGACGCTCTTGGCAAGTTCATTCATGAAATCCAGTTTATCTGCCATACATTTGCCCTCTGATTTACTGTACTATACTTTGCGCCTCTTGTGACTAAGGGAATGCTCAGTCCTCGGACTTCAGTTCGAAAATCATGTCGCGGAGTTCTGCAGCACGTTCGAAATCCAGCGCGCCGGCGGCTTCCCGCATCTCCGCTTCCATATCCGCAATCAGCTTATCCTTGTCCCTGGCCGCAAGTTTTGCCTTCTTTTTGATGTACTTCGCCGCCATCTCACGGGTTTCCTTTCCGCGGATCGCCGCATCCACCGGTTTGATAATGGTGGTCGGTGTAATGCCGTGTTCCAGGTTGAAGGCTTCCTGAATGGCGCGGCGCCGCTCCGTCTCGCGGATCGCCCGCTCCATACTTCCCGTCATGACATCTGCGTACATATGCACTTCGCCGGAAGCGTTTCGTGCGGCACGCCCGATCGTCTGGATGAGGGAACGCTCGCTTCGCAGGAATCCTTCCTTGTCCGCATCAAGGATACAGACGAGGGAGACTTCCGGAATATCAAGTCCTTCCCGGAGAAGGTTGATACCGACGATGATATCTACTTTCCCGAGTCTGAGATCCCGGATGATCTCGGTACGTTCCAGGGTCTTTGTCTCATGGTGCAGATAAGCCACTTTATACCCGCGCTCCTTGAGATAATCGGTAAGGTCTTCCGCCATCCGCACAGTGAGGGTTGTGATCAGAACACGCTCATTGCGCTTTACGCGGATATCAATCTGTTCGCAGATATCATCCACCTGCCCTCTGGTCGGCTTGACAATCACCTTCGGGTCAAGCAGGCCGGTCGGCCGGATGATCTGTTCCACGACCTGATGATCTACATGTTCGAGTTCATAATCCCCCGGTGTCGCAGAGCAGTAGATCACCTGCGGGACAATGTTCTCAAATTCATCAAACCGCATCGGCCGGTTTTCCAGGGCGGAAGGAAGACGGAATCCGTATTCCACAAGGGTCTCCTTGCGCTGCCGGTCACCGTTGTACATACCGCGGATCTGCGGCAGGGAAACATGCGACTCGTCCACGATCAGCAGCATATCCTTCGGAAAGTAGTCAAACAGATTCCAGGGCCGCTGGCCGGGTTTCCGTCCGTCGATATGCATGGAGTAGTTTTCAATGCCCGAGCAGTATCCGTTTTCCCGCAGTGCTTCGAGATCAAACCGGGTCCGCTGTTCCAGCCGTTCCGCCTCCAGCGGTTTATTGTTGTCGCGGAAAAACTTCAGCCGGTCCTCCAGTTCGGTTTCAATATCGGCGCATGCCCGGAACATCTGTTCCCGGCTGCGGGCATAGCCGCTGGCCGGAAAGATGTTGTAGAACTGATAGGCGTTCTGCACATGCGCTGTCACCGGATCGATTTCCGTGATCCGCTCGATTTCATCGCCGAACATCTCAATGCGGATATTGAACTGATCCGTATAGCTCGGCGTCACATCGATGACATCGCCGCGCACCCGGATGGTGCCGCGTGTCTGATCCGTATCATTGCGGCGGTACTGCAGACTGATGAACTTCCGCAGAAGATCGTTCCGCTCATAGCTCTCGCCGACCCGGATCGTAAAGAACATATCCTTGTACTGACTCGGATCGCTCGCCGCATAGATACACGCAACGGAAGCGACAACGATCGTATCCCTGCGCTCAAGCAGGGAGTTGAGGGTTGATTCCCGGAACATGTCGAGTTCATCATTGATCGCCGCGGTCTTTTCAATATACATGTCATTCTTCGGCATGTACGCTTCCGGCTGATAGTAGTCAAAATTTGATACAAAAAACTCTACCCGATTTCGCGGAAAGAGTTCTTTGAACTCGCTGTAGAGCTGACCTGCCAGTGTTTTGTTGTGGGAAAAAACCAGTGTCGGGCGGTTTACCCGGGCGATGATGTTCGCCATGGTGAAGGTTTTTCCGGTACCGGTAGCACCTTCCAGAACCTGTTCTTTTTTTCCGGCTTCAATCCCCTGCACAAGCTGTTCGATTGCCTCCGGCTGATCGCCGGTCGGCTGAAACGGAGAGACCAGTTCAAATTGTTCCATAGCGGTCTTCCTTTCCGATTACAGGCGTAACCGCCTCATACATCAGTACGTTTCCGGACACAGCTGACGTCGGGGCTTCTTCCGCTTCCGTCTGCTGAGCATTCTCCGCCGGAGAAGCCGTGCGCAGGATTTCCAGCGCGCGCTGATACGGGAAGTCGGTCTCGTCGCTGACCGTCCATTTCTGAATGACCGCAGAAATCAGACTGCCGTAAACATCCTTGTCGATCACTTCCGTTTCCTTCATGCCGGCGTCTTTTTCAAACGCCAGCAGTGCGCTGCGTGTTTCTTCCGAGTAATACCCGTCGGTACGCTTGGGATCATAGCCGAGATAATCCAGACACAGCTGTGCTTCCGCAATAATCCCGTTCACATCATCCGGCCGATAGGTTTCATCTTCTTCCATCGCGGTATATGCGGTACTGAGAACCGGATGAAGCTGCACGGTTTCATCCGGCGTAATGCCGGTTCCGTTGATCCAGATTCCGTTGGGGCTCTTCCAGATACTGTCGGTATATTTCAGCGCGCTTCCGTCATCGTAATACTGGGTGACCTGCACGCTTCCTTTTCCGTAGGTTGTAACACCGACCACCGTCACATCATCGCGGTTTTCCTTCATGCCGAGCGTGAATGCCTCGGCTGCGCTTGCCGTATTTTCATTGACGAGAATCACGATCGGTGAAAACTGCGTATATTCACCGCCGTCCGTCTTGTTTACTTCCTTACTGCCGTCGGAGTACTCCCGCCGGATGAACACCTTGTCCTTGGGCAGCAGGAGGCTGATGACACCGCGCAGCGTTTCGAGATATCCCCCGCCGTCATCCCGCAGGTCGATGATCAGCCCGGTGACTTCTTCTTCCGCAAACTGATCCAGAAATTCCTGCACTTCGGTTTTGGTTGTTTCGCCGAACTGTTCGATGGCAATCATTCCGATTCCGTCTTCGCACACCGTGCCGTCCACGGTATGGCCGACTTTCCCGCGTTTGATATCGAGCGTGACTAGCTCTTCGCCGCGCTGGAAGACCATGGTTACGATCGTCCCTTCTTCGCCCTGGACAAGTGCCTTGATCTCATCCGTGGTCATATTTTCGGTGATGACCCCGTCTACCGAATGAATGATATCACCGGCCTGGACGCCTGCCTTTTCTGCCGGCGAATCCCGGAAGACCCGGGTGATCACCTGGAGGCCGTTTTCAAGATTGGTGAACTGCACGCCGATACCGACGAAATCCCGGTTGATGCCCTGGGTAAACTCCTGAATCTCTTTGGCAGACATATAGGTGGTATGCGGATCTTCTTCATTGGATGTCATTCCGTACAGCGCCTGATCCACCAGCCGGGTATCGAGATTTTCAATCGAGTTGGAGAAATACCAGTACCGGCTCATGACCTCCATGACATTGGAGATCTTCTCTTCCGACTTCTGCGTCGTCACATAGGTGATCCCATGCCGGATATTGTTGAAAAACGGAATCGGCCGGAAACTCCCGAACAGCCAGCCAAGGAGAAGTGCAAACACACTGAAAACCACCAGCAGGATCCGCAGCCTGCGGGCAGTTTTCTTAAGCGTCTGATTGTCGGACTTCAGTTCATCCTCATACTGAAAGCGTTCCAGCGGGATCATGTGGGTAACTTCCAGTCCGTCCTTTTCTGTTTCCGATGGGTTCCGTTTCATGTCAAAACTGCTCTTTTCTTATGCGCCGAACAGGGATTCCGGCTTTACACGGCAAGGTGCGCCGACCCCGTTTTCACACAGCCGGGAGAGACCTGCGCTTCCCCAGCCGCATCCGAATGCGAGATCACCGTCCCAGGTTTTCGCGTAGTTTGTAAAGTTTTCTGCTGCACCGAGGTAGAAGACCTCAATATGACAGTGCGGACCGGAGCTGTTTCCGGTTGAGCCGACAAGACCGATCTGCTGGCCGGCCATGATAATGGTTCCCTTGGCGACAACCGATCCCAGCTGCATATGCAGGTACTTGACCGCATAGAGTCCGCCGTTGATTTTGGTCAGCAGATACGCCTGGTTTCCGCCGCCCCACGAGCCGCCGATATTGGCACCGCATCCGTTGCCGAGACCGCCGCTGTCACAGCCGTCCGCAGAATGCAGAATAACGCCGTTTCCGACCGCAAGAATACGGGAACCCGCGGGGCCGGAGAAGTCGCCTCCAAGATGCACACCGCCGCTGGCGTAATGCCAGGTTCCGGCATAGGGATTGATCCGGATTGACGGCACGGGATAGGTCCACCCGGCAGTCGCCACAACTTCGTTGAGTTTTTCCGAGATCGCTTCCATGAGTTCCTGGATGGCTTCGATTTCCGCGGCGTAGCGGTTGCCTTCGGCTTCGAGATCTGCGCTTCTCTGCTGGTATTCCTGTTCGATGACCTGGGCCTGATACATCAGGCTGAGGTACTCGTTCTGTTTCTCAACGACTTCCTCTTTCTTCTTCTGGAGAAGTTCTTTCTCCTCCTCCACTTCCTGCTTGTCGCTGTTGAGCTGTTCAATCAGGGCAGCGAGGTCTTCCATTACCTTGGTGTCATACCGGGTAATATCGCTGAGCCCGTTTGCGATCCGGATAAAGTCTTCGAAGGTCCGGGCACCCATGAGAATATCCAGATACTGGTTGAGACGCATGGTGCGCTGCTGGATCTCCATCCGTTTACGGATCTTCTCCTCTGCCGCATCGATCGATGCCTGGTTTTCCTCAATCTTCTTTTCCAGGTCGGCAATCTTCTTTTCGCTGACCGCGATCTGCCCGTTGATTTCGGCAATCTCCCCGTTCAGCGACGCAGCCTCCTGCTGGTATTCGGCAACTTTGCCCGCATAGTAAAGGATATCTGCCGCGATCTTTTCCCGCTGGCTTTCGATATCCCGGATTTTTTCACTCAGGCTGGCCGTCGAATTGGACTTCGTCTGAATATAGGCCATGCACTGGCTCTTCTGCGCCTGTGTCAGTTCCGCCGTGCCGGTGCAGAGCCCCGTCCAGTATTCATCATCGGAATACGTATTATCCTCAGAGGACGAGCCGGAAGAATCAGAAGATTCTGCAGTCTCCTCGCTGTCATCGTCGGGCTCCTGTTCGCCGACTGCGTATACCGGTGTGAGTGCCGCGCTGAAGAAAAGCACACAGCCGAGCAGTGCGTTCAACAGCCTGCGCATCAGCGCTTCCACCTCAGGTACTTACTGACGGAGAAGAACGATCCCAGCAGGCCGACCACAACGCCGATTGCCAGCAGAATCGTGCACGCCCTGGGCAGGAAGGTTTCCGGCGGGATCAGGCTGAACATCTGGGTCAGCAGATAGCCGCCTGTAAATTTGTATATAGCGCGGTAGAAATAATCCGTCAGGATGATCGGCAGAAGAGCGCCGAGAGCGCCGATGATGATGCCCTCCACCACAAACGGGGAACGGATAAATCCGTTGCGTGCACCGACATTGCGCATAATCGCAATCTCATCCGCGCGGGCCATGATCGTCAGTTTGATGGTATTGGCAATCAGGAAGATCGCAAGCACGGACAGCGCCAGCGCAAGCAGGCCGCCGCCGGTCCGGATCGATCTCAGCATATATACCAGCTGCACGGCCGAAGCACCGCCGAAGTTGACGGAGTCAATGCCCTCGATTTCGCGAATCGCATCCGCAACGCTCTGCAGGCTGTTTCCGTCCTTGACGGTGACATAGAACGCATCGTGCATCGGGTTGTCCTCTTCAAACGGGCGGAACGCCTCTTTGGTGCGCTCATCGGAAAAGGAATCGAGATAATACTGGAATTCGGCCGCCTTGTCCGAGAAGGTGACGGTATCTACGCCTTCGATATCCTGGATCGCAAGGCCGATGCGGTCTTCCTCTTCGGCAGACTCATGGTCGTAGTCCACCGTTGCGGAGATCTGAACCGACTGTTCGATCCCCTGGGTGAAGCGGCTGACATTCATGGTAAAAATCAGAAACAGGCTGATGATAATCAGGGTAATGGTAACGGCAGATCCGGACTGCAGCGACATCGCGCCGTGCCGGAAGACGCCGAGGAATCCCTCTTTGATCGGTCTCCAGATTCTACTGATCATGCTGGACATACCCTCCTTCCTCCAGATCGGCTACGATATGGCCGTGTTCAAGCACAACCGTGCGTTTTCGGTGCTTGTTTACAATCGTAAGGTCATGGGTGACCATCAGGATCGTAGTGCCGTACTCCCGGTTGATCTTTTCAAGCAATGACATGATTTCATCCGACATGGACGGGTCAAGGTTGCCGGTGGGCTCATCGGCGATCAGAACCTTCGGGCGGTTGGCAATGGCGCGGGCCACCGCAACACGCTGCTGCTGGCCGCCGGAAAGCTCCCGCGGAAAGCTGTTTCCCTTTTCGTCCAGGCCGACCAGGTTCATGACCTCACGCACCCGGCGCCGGATGACGGTCTTGGGAAGATTGATTACTTCAAGCGCATAGGCAATATTTTCGAATACGGTCTTGGACGGCAGAAGTTTGAAATCCTGGAATACCACTCCGATGTTGCGGCGGTATACCGGTACTTTGGAGTGCCGGAGTTTTCCGACATCGATTCCGACCACACGGACTTTTCCTTTGGTCGGAATTTCTTCACCGTCCAGCAGTTTGATCAGTGTGGATTTTCCGGATCCGGTCGGACCGATGATATATACAAACTCTCCCTGTTCAACTGAAAAGTTAATGTCATACAGCGCATTGACACCGTTTTTGTATTTCTTATATACGTGACTGCATTCAATCATCTGTTACCTCCTGTCCGCAAGAAACCGTTTCTGTCTCGTTTGTGTACCGCGGGCAGACAAAAACATCTGCTCTGTCCGCAATATTATTTATTATAAATTATGGCATGGCCTTTTCCAAGGCTGAATCCCTGTCAGCCGGAGTTTCTCAGATATGAAATCCGAACGTAAATCCTTCGCCATGCATATCGGTCGCATCCGTCGTGATCATAAATGCGGCCGCATCATTCCGGTTCACGATTTCAAGCAGCTGCGAATACTGTTTCTGGTTGACAACGCAGAGCACCACTTTACGCGGTTTTTTCGACCAGCCGCCCTGGGCATCCAGAATGGTCACGCCGCGGTCCAGCTCCGCCTGGATCTCTTCGACAATGGTTTCCCATTGGTCGGAGATGATCTGCACGCTCTTTGCGTCCTGGCCTTCTCCCAGGATCAGCACGCGGTTGATCGCATACGTTGTGACCATGACGGAGATCAGGCCCAGAAGCACCGCTTCAATCCCATAGGCAAAATATCCCAGCAGGACGGTAAGCCCGTCGGTGATTCCCACCAGGGTGGATACCCGGATACCGGTCAGTTTGTGAAGGACCAGCGGCGGTACATCCATTCCGCCTGTGCTGGCGCCGGCGCGCATGACAAGACCAACCCCGATCCCGCCCAGAAGTCCGCCGTAGAACGTCGCCAGCAGCGGATCGATCTGCGGAATCGTCAGTGTCCGGGCAAGAATACTGTTGAATACCGGGTAGAGAACCGAGGAAATGCACGTTGTGACAAAAAACTCCCTGCCGAGGATCGCCGATCCCACCCCCAGCATGGTCAGGGTAAGCACATTGGCGGTCAGTGTTTTATCAATATGCAGAAACGGCTGCAGCGCGACCGCAATACCGGCAACCCCGCCGGAGAGGATATTGAACGGAATAATAAACATCTGTACGGATACGCACAGAATAAATGTTCCGATGACGACCAGCGCCGTTTTCTTCAGCTGTTTCATGATGTTGTTCTGTTTTTTCATAGAGTCTGTTACCGGCCGCATTATATCACGTTATACCGGCTTTTCCGACTGTCCCGGAAGCGGTCATCCGGGCGTGCATATATCATTTTTCCAAAAAAAGTGTATGATATCGCTTAATGCTTGGAGGTGATGCTTTTTGAAACCACGCAGACACTGGTGGGTATGGATCGTCGTCGGACTGTATATCTGGATGATTTTCCGCAATTCCCTCATGATCGCCGATACCTCGGCAGCACTCAGTACGAAAGTCGCATCCCGTCTTCTGGGGATCCTGAACCGTTACGGATTCTACTGTGATTTTTATCGGTTTCATCACTATGTGCGCAAGCTGGCGCATTTTACGGAATTTGCCGGTCTCGGCTTTCTGGTCACCTGGGCCATGCACTTATGCCCGCTGTTCAAAAGCCGCTTTCTCAATTTCGTCCTGTTTCTGATTGCCATACCGGCAATCGATGAAACGATCCAGCGCTTTGTGGAAGGCCGCAGCAGCGAGTACTTTGATATGGTGATTGACGGCGGAGGCTTTCTGTTCGGCGGCTTTGCATGCTATGTTCTGATCCTGATTATCCGGGATCTGTTCTTCCGCAGGAAGGAGAAAGAAGTATGAACAAAGAAGAAACCCTGGAATATCTGAACGGACATAACATCCCGTTTGAACGCTTTGATCATCCGGCCGTTTATACCATGGAAGAAGCCCTTGAAATCCATCTTCCCTGGCCGCAGGATGAAGCCAAGAATCTGTTTGTCAGAGACGATAAAAAACGAAACTATTACCTGATTACGGTAAAAGGAGATAAACGGGTCGATCTGAAACAGTTCCGTCAGAAGCACAATACCCGTGCCCTCTCCTTTGCGTCGGCTGAAGATCTCAGGCAGAAGCTGGATCTTGAGCCGGGCTCGGTCACCCCGCTCGGTCTTCTCAATGACGAAAGCTGCAGTGTGATCCTGTATCTCGACGCCGCATTTCTCGAAGGCAGCCGGATGATCGGCGTGCACCCCAATGACAACACCGCGACCGTTCATCTGAACACGGAGGATCTGATCCGTCTGCTGGAGAACCACGGCACAACGGTCATTCTTACGGAACTCTGAATCAATGCGCAGAAGATGCCGAAGGCAGGCAATTCTGCGTTTTTTATGCCGGAACCTGCATTATCCCTTATGATAGTTTCATACGGATTCAACACCGGGAAAGCGAGACTATGCAATGAAAAACTCAAAAGAAATCGCCGTGAACTACCGCGGCACCGCAAAAAACAAATGCTCGATGAGCACCGCAAAACTGCTCATCAGCGGCATCTTCTCCGGCGCATTCATCGCCTTCGGGGCCTTCGGCTCCCAGGTCGTCGGCAGCTCAGTGGCGGATCCGGGACTTGCAAGACTCCTTGGGGCGTTTGTCTTCCCGGTCGGTCTTACAATGGTCTGCTGTGTCGGAACCGAACTGTTCACAGGCAACTCCCTGCTGGTTCTCCCGCTGCTGGAAAAGCAGGTGGATCTCAAAGGCGTGCTCCGCAACTGGGGGCTGGTTTACCTCGGCAACTTCATCGGCTCTCTGCTGGTTGCCTGCCTTGTCGTATACTCCGGGCTCCCTTCCATGTTTAACGGCGCCCTTGCGCAGACGATCGCCGCGGCAGCCGTCACAAAGACATCGCTTTCCTTCGGGGATGCGCTTCTGCGCGGCATCCTGTGCAATATTCTGGTATGTCTTGCGGTCTGGCTGTCCTTTGCGGCAGACGAGCAGGCCGGCAAGATCATGGGACTCTACCTTCCGACCATGCTGTTTGTGCTGTCGGGCTTTGAACACTCCATTGCCAACATGTACTTTATTCCCGCGGGGATGATGGCTTCTTCTGCGTTTGGGACCGGCACCGCTCCGGTGTCCCTGGGAAGCTTTCTCTTCGGCAATCTTCTGCCGGTTACCATCGGCAACCTGATCGGCGGTGCCGTATTCGTTGCCGGAGGCCTGTACCTCCTGTTCGGCGCAAAGGAATCCGAC
>CAJOLG010000032.1 GCA_905235315.1 uncultured Solobacterium sp.
TAATCGCCGGCAATCCGAAGCGGATCCGGCTCTGACGCGGAAGCAGATCCGCAGGCGGTCAGAAGAACAGCGAGCGCCGCTGCGGCAATACCGCGGAGTAAGCATTTCATCGGAATCATCCTCCCCGGCACGGGATACGTGCCTGACAATACCTATCATACACGAGAGAAAACCGGAACGGAAACACCGCGTGTGCCATGTACCCCGGCGAACTTCATGCAAAAATGACAGCGCTTACACGAAAATTTCGGGTTTTTGGTTGGAAATGAAACTGTTTTCACTTCGATTGGGCACCAAAACAGCCTGGTGGAAGATCCCTGAAAATATTTAAAAATTCGCGAAAATAATGCTTGCATTGGCATTTTCAGGGTGATAGGATATTGAAGCACTCGCGTAGACGTGGGAGATTGCCGGCACGCTGGCAAGCGTTGTCAGACCCAGCGTGATAACCGGGGAACTCACACTGAGCGATCCGACCCGGACGTCGGAGTGAAATAAAGGAGGAAAATTTCATGGCAAAAAACGCAGTAAGAATTCGTCTGAAGGCGTATGAGAGCAGAAATCTGGACGCGGCCGCCAAGAAGATCATCGAGATCGTTGAAAAGCACGGCGCCAAGAAAATCGTCGGACCTGTTCCGCTGCCGACAGACCGCGAAGTCGTAACCGTTCTTCGCGCTGTCCACAAGTACAAGGACAGCCGTGAGCAGTTCGAAATCCGCACTCACAAGAGACTGATCGAGATCATCGGCCCGACCGCAGAGACCATCGAAGCGATGAGCAGAGTGGACCTGCCGAGCGGCGTTGATATCGAAATCAAACTGTAATGGAAAGGACCGGCAATTAAAGAATGAAAGGTATTTTAGGAAGAAAGCTGGGTATGACCCAGGTATTCACCATTGACGGTGCGCTGATTCCGGTCACTGTCATCGAGGTTCAGCCGAACGTTGTTCTTCAGAAGAAGACGAAGGAAACCGACGGCTATGAAGCAATCCAGCTCGGCTATGAGGACGTCAAGGAGTCCAGAGCCACAAAAGCAGCGATCGGCCACGCAAAGAAGGCCAACACTGCTCCGAAGAAGTTCATCCGCGAGATCAAGGCAGATGAGCTGATGAACCTTGAAGTCGGTGCAGAAGTCAAAGCTGACATCTTCGCCGCAGGCGATATCGTAGACATCTCCGGTATCTCCAAAGGAAAAGGCTACAACGGCGTCATCGTCCGCAACAACGGACACCAGGGCCCGAAGAGCCACGGCGGATCGAAGAACATCAGACACGTCGGTTCTCTCGCAACCACCGGCCGCAACAACGGACGGATTGAAAAGAACACACCGATGCCCGGTCAGGAAGGCGGATACACCACAACAAACCAGAACCTGACTGTTGTCAAAGTCGATGCGGAAGAAGGATACATCCTCGTCAAGGGAAATGTACCGGGTCCGCGCAAGGGTCTCGTCACCATCAAGACAACCGTCAAGCCGGTCAAGAGTGTCAAGGCAGAAGAGCTGATCTCTTACGCAGGCGGTTCGGTTGAGGAAGAGCTTGAAAAGGTCAACGCAGAAATCAACAAGGAACTTGCGGCAGAAGCTGCGGAAAAAGCGGCGGCGGAGGCTGCGAAGAAAAAAGCGGCCAGTGATGCCCGCAAGGGAAAGTGAGGTTAAACCATGTCCAAGATTGATGTTTACAATCAGGAAGCCAAGGTCGTTAAATCCATCGAACTGTCTGACGCGGTATTCGGAATCGAACCGAACGAACAGGCAATGTATGACACGATCCTTGCTTATCTGGCCGGCCAGAGACAGGGCACTCACAACACTCTGACAAGAGCGTATGTGAGCGGCACCGGAAAGAAGCCGTTCCGCCAGAAGGGAACCGGCCGTGCCCGTCAGGGTTCGACCCGCGCGACACAGTGGAGACACGGCGCAATCGCGTTCGGCCCGCATCCGCGCAAGTACGGTTTCAAAATCAACCGTAAGGTCCGCAGACTTGCACTCCGCTCCGCGCTGAGCGCAAAGGTTCAGGACAACGGTCTCACCGTGATTGAAAACCTCAGCTTCGAGGATTTCAAAACAAAGAAGGCAGTCGCTCTGCTGAAGGCCTTCGGATTCGAACGCAAGACGCTCTTCGTAGCGGATGCATCGGACGACTTCGCAAATGCGATGATCGCCATGAACAACATCCCCAACGCAGCGCTTGTGACAGTCGGTGAACTCAATGTCTATGACATCGTCAACGCTGACAGAATTGTCTTCACCGAGAAGGCAGCGGAAGTTGCCGGGGAGGTATTCGCATAATGAGCGCCAGAGACATTATTATTCGCCCGATCATCACTGAGAAGAGCATGCGTCAGAACAGTGAAGACAACAAGATCACATTCGAAGTTGCGAAGGGCGCAAACAAAACTGCAGTAGCCCAGGCGGTTCAGGAGATCTACGGCATCAAGCCGGAGAGCGTGAACGTCGTCAACGTCCGTCCGAAGACAAAGCGGATGGGACGCTATGTCGGAAAGACCAACGCGGTCCGCAAGGCGATCGTGAAGCTTCCGGAAGGACAGGATATCAGCCTGTTCGATGAGAACTGAGCAGTAAACTATCGGAGGAAATCGCTATCTCCGGATAATCGCGAAAGGAAAGTAAAGGAAAATGGCTATTAAAAAGTACAAGCCGACCACCAACGGCCGCCGCAACATGACGACCCTGGCAAATGATCGGATTACCAAAACCACTCCTGAAAAGAGCCTGCTGGCTCCGAAGAAGAGCAAGGGTGGCCGCGGCAATACAGGCCGCATCACAACGCGCCATCAGGGCGGCGGTGTAAAGCAGAAGTACAGAATCATCGACTTCAAGCGCAATAAGGATGACATCCCCGGTGTTGTCGCAGCGATTGAGTATGATCCGAACCGCAATGCGAACATCGCCCTGATCAACTATGTCGATGGCGAGAAGCGTTATATCATCGCTCCGCAGCAGCTCGAAGTCGGAAACAAGATCGTCTCCGGTGTCGCAGCTGATATCAAGGTCGGAAATGCGATGGAACTGAGAAATATCCCGGAAGGTACCTTCGTTCACTGCGTTGAACTGGTTCCCGGCAAGGGCGGCCAGATGGCAAGAGCTGCCGGATGCAGCGCACAGATCCTCGGTTTCGACGGTCCGTACGCAACCCTGCGTCTGTCCTCCGGTGAGGTCCGCAAGGTCCGCAACAACTGCCGCGCTACGATCGGCGTTGTCGGCAACGAAGACTACTCCCTGATCAACTGGGGTAAAGCAGGCCGCAACCGCTGGAGGGGCATCCGCCCGACAGTCAGAGGTTCCGCAATGAACCCGGTCGACCATCCGCACGGCGGTGGTGAAGGCAAGACCCCGATCGGCCGCAAGAGCCCGATGACCCCTTGGGGCAAGAAGGCAATGGGTGTCAAGACCCGCAAGCATAAGAAAGCATCCAATGCGCTCATCATGACGAGACGCAACGGCAAATAACTGAAAGGAGAGAAATAACAGATGGCAAGAAGTCTTAAGAAAGGCCCCTTCTGTGATGCGAGCCTGATGAAAAAGGTTGAAGCACAGAACGCCGCAAACAAGAAAGAAGTTATCAAGACGTGGTCCCGCCGTTCAGTGATTTACCCGAGCTTCGTAGAGCACACATTCGCGGTATACAACGGCAAGGAACATGTGCCTGTCTATGTGACAGAGGACATGGTCGGACATAAGCTCGGAGAATTCGTGCTGACCCGTCGGTTCGGCGGTCACGGCTCCGACAAGGCGTAAGGAAAAGGAGAGGAAACAAAATGGACGTTAAAGCAACCGCAAAGACTGTTCGCGTTACTCCCCGCAAGGCACGCCTTGTCCTGGACAACATCCGCGGGAAGAACGTGGATGAAGCGCTGGCTGTGCTGGAGTTCACACCGAACAAGGCAGCTGACGCGATCGCGAAGGTCGTAAAGAGCGCCGCAGCGAATGCGGAGCACAACTATCAGCTCAATCGCGATGAGCTCTATATCAAAACATGTTACGCGGACGAAGGTCTGGTCATGAAGCGCTACATGCCCCGCGCGAAGGGAAGCGCATCGCAGATCCTCAAGAGAACGAGCCACATCACAGTTGTGGTTTCGGATGAGAAGTAAGGAAGGGAGATCGACATATGGGACAGAAAGTAAGCCCGATCGGCATGCGTGTAGGTGTCATTCGTGACTGGGATTCCAGATGGTACGCAAAAAAGGCTGATTTCGGAGATCTTCTGAATGAAGACATCAAGATCCGCAAGCACATTGAAACCGTTCTGCATGATGCGTATGTAAGCCGCATCGAAATCGAACGCGCAGGAAAAGATCTGCACATCATCGTCCGCTGCTCGCGCCCCGGCGCAGCGACCGGCCGTGATGACCGCAGAAACGCAAGAGGCAGAGGGGCTGCGGATGCCGCTCAGCCTGCAGCACCCGAAGCGGCAGCACAGGATGCCGCAAAGACACCCGCCAAGAAGAGTGTCGACAAGATGACAGCGCTCCGGAAAGACATCGAGAAGATGACAAACGCGGAAAAGGTCAGAATCGACCTGGTCGCAGTTGCCAATCCGGATCTCGACGCGCATCTGGTTGCCCGCAAGATCTGCGAGCAGCTCGAAATGCGTGCATCCTTCCGTATCGCACAGAAGAAAGCAATTCAGCAGACCATGCGTTCCGGCGCCAAGGGAATCAAGACCCTCGCATCCGGACGTCTGGGCGGAGCTGAAATCGCACGTAAAGAAGGCTATTCACAGGGCGTCGTTCCGCTGCACACACTGCGTTCCGACATCGACTATGCAAGTGATGAAGCTCACACCACATACGGCAAGATCGGCGTAAAGGTCTGGATCTGCCGCGGTGAGGTTCTCCCGGGCAAGATGGTCGAGGAACCGAAAGCACCGGAAGGCCGTTTCCAGAGAGACCGCAGGGGTGCCCGCGGCGGACGTGACAACAACCGCCGCAGCCGCAATGACCGTCCGAGAGCAGCGCAGGGCGCAAACCCTGCCGCAGCCGCTCCGGCGGAAGCTGCTCCTGCTCCTCAGGAAGGAGGTAACAATTAATCATGTTAATGCCGAATCGAGTCAAATACAGAAGACCGCATCGTCTCAGCTACGAAGGCCGTGCGAAAGCAGGACGTGAGATCACGTTCGGCGAATACGGACTTGTCGCTGACGAAGGCGCATATGTCTCCAGCAACCAGCTGGAAGCGGCACGTGTCGCGATGACACGTTACATGGACCGTACCGGAAAAGTCTGGATCAAAGTATTCCCGCAGCTCTCCAAAACGAAGAAGCCGCTCGAAGTACGTATGGGTTCCGGTAAAGGTGCTCCTGATCACTGGGTAGCAGTTGTTCAGCCGGGCCGTGTCCTCTTCGAGATCTCAGGCGTTCCCGAAGATGTCGCGCGTGAAGCGCTCCGTCTTGGAGCACACAAGCTGTGTGTCAAGACACGCTTTGCGAAGAAGGGCGAGGTTAAGTAGTCATGAATGTAAAAGAAATCAGAGATATGAGCAATGATGAACTCGTGAAGGAAGTTGCTTCCCTCAGCGAGGAGCTCTACAACCTGCGTTTCCAGCAGGCTACCGGATCCCTCGAGAATCCCGCACGGATGAAGGATATCCGCAAGACGATCGCCAGAATCAAGACAGTTCAGACCGAGCGCGCAAACGCTGCGGAGAAGAACTGAGGAGGACATGAGGAATGAGTGAAAGAAACAGCCGTAAGGTTTTGCGCGGTACCGTCGTGTCCGACAAGATGGACAAGACGATCGTTGTGGAGATCACAACAACGCACAGTCATCCGCTCTACGGAAGACAGGTGAAGTATTCAACAAAGTTCAAGGCTCACGATGAGAACAACGAAGCGAAGGTCGGAGATATCGTCGAGGTCATGGAGACCCGCCCGCTCTCCAGAGACAAGCACTTCCGCCTCGTCCGCATCGTGGAGAAAGCAGTAGTTCTGTAAGCACGAAAGGAGAAAGTCAATGATTCAGAATGAGACAAGATTGAAGGTCGCTGACAATACCGGTGCTAAGGAATTGCTGGTGATCCGCTGCCTCGGCGGTTCGCGCCGCAAGAGCGCAAACATCGGCGATGTCGTCGTCTGCGCAGTCAAGTCCGCGATCCCCAACGGCTCTGTCAAGCAGGGTCAGGTAGTCAAGGCGGTAATCGTACGTACAGCGTACGGTGTATCCCGTCCCAACGGCTCCTACATCAAGTTCGATGAGAACGCAGCCGTCATTATCAAGGAAGACAACACCCCGCAGGGAACCCGTATCTTCGGCCCGGTCGCACGTGAACTCCGTGACAAGGGCTACATGAAGATCGTCTCCCTGGCGCCGGAAGTGTTATAAGGAGAAACAACCTATGAAGATCAAATCAGGTGATATGGTAAAGGTCATCAGCGGCCACTATAAAGGAACGGTCGGCGAGGTCAAGGCAGTTTCCCCGAAAACCAACAAGATTATCGTTGAAGGTGTAAACCTCGTAAAGAAATCGCTGAAGCCGACCCAGGCAAATCCGGACGGCGGCATCATCGAGCGGGAAGCTCCGATCGATGCGTCGAACGTTGCGTTCTATGATGGGAAGGCAAAGAAAACCGTCAAGCTCGGTTCCAAAGTTAATGACAAGGGCAAAAAAGTCCGCTATAACAAGGCAACCGGGAAAGAGATCAAGGAGGCTAAGAAGTAATGAATCGTCTGTTACAGAAATATAACGAAACCGTTAAGCCTTCCCTGATCAAGGAATTCGGTTATACGACACCGATGCAGTGCCCGAAAATTGAGAAGGTCGTCATCAACCTCGGTGTAGGTGATGCCATCTCCAATCCGAAGGCGCTCGAAGAGGCTGTCGCTGAACTGACACAGATCGCCGGTCAGAAACCGGTAATCACAAAGGCGAAGAAGTCCATCGCAAACTTCAAGCTTCGTGAAGGCATGCAGATCGGTACGAAGGTTACCCTCCGCGGCGAACGCATGTACGACTTCCTCGACAAGCTGTTCAACATCTCGCTTCCGCGTGTCCGTGACTTCCACGGCGTATCCGCTGACGCATTCGACGGCCGCGGCAACTACACGCTGGGTGTCAAGGAACAGCTGATCTTCCCGGAGATCAACTTCGACAAGGTCAACAAAGTCAGAGGTATGGACATCGTTATCGTCACAAGCGCCAACACAAACAAGGAAGCGTATGCGCTGCTCTCTCAGATGGGCATGCCGTTCGCAAAGAAGGAGGCTTAATTTTATGGCAAAGACATCACAGAAGGTCAGACAGAGCCGTCCTGCGAAATACTCCACACGGGAGTACACACGGTGCGAGCGGTGCGGCCGTCCGCATTCCGTATTAAGAAAGTACAAAGTTTGCCGTATCTGCTTCAGAGAGCTGGCTTATCAGGGCCAGATCCCGGGTGTCAAGAAGGCAAGCTGGTAAGGATTGGAGGAGATTGAACTATGAACATGACAGATCCTATCGCCGATATGCTTACCAGAATCCGCAACGGTATGCAGGCAAAGATGGACACCGTTGACGTTGCCCCGGTATCCAAGGTGAAAGTTGAAATCGCGCGGATCCTCAAGGAAGAGGGTTACATCTCGCGCTATGAAGTTACCGGAGAAGGTATCTCCAAAAAGATGACGGTTACACTGAAGTACAGCGCTGACAAGCGTCCGGTCATCACAGGCATCAAGCGTATTTCCAAGCCGGGCCTCCGTGTCTACACGAAGGGCGACAATGTTCCGAAGGTTCTCAACGGACTCGGAATCGCAATCATCTCCACATCCAACGGAATGATGACAGACAAGGAAGCACGCAAACAGCACACAGGCGGCGAAGTTGTCGCTTATGTCTGGTAAATACGTAAAGAAAGGAAAATAAAATGTCACGTATCGGTAATAAGCTGATTACCATTCCTGCAGGCGTCGAAGTTACAGTCGCTGAAGGGAATGAGGTGACGGTGAAAGGTCCTAAGGGAACGCTCGTAAGAAAGTTCTCCCCGCTCATGGGTATTGAAGTTAAGGACGGAACCGTTACAGTCACCCGTCCTAACGAGGACAAGCACACCAAACAGCTCCACGGCACAACACGTGCCCTCATCGCAACCATGATCGAAGGATGCGAGAAGTATTACACAAAGACTCTGCAGATCGTCGGTATCGGTTACCGTGCCGCGATCGCCGGCAACAAGCTCACGATGAACCTCGGTTATTCCCATCCGATTGAGATGGAAATCCCGTCTGACGTTACAGTCACCTGCCCGGATCAGACAACGATCGTTGTCACCGGCATTGACAAGCAGCGCGTCGGTGAGTTTGCGGCAAACGTAAGAGCGAAGCGTAAGCCGGAACCTTACGGAGGAAAGGGTGTCCGCTACAAGGACGAGCATATCCGCCGCAAGGAAGGTAAGACCGCTGCTGCGAAGAAGTAATGGGAAGGAGAGAGTACAATGCTGAAAAAGACAAGAAAAAATGAAGAGCGTCTGCGCAGACACAAGCGTGTACGCCGGGTTGTCAGCGGAACTCCCGACTGCCCGAGACTGAATGTATTCCGTTCCAACAAGCAGATCTATGCTCAGATCATTGATGACACAACCGGCAAAACACTGGCTGCGTCCAGCTCTGCTGCACTGAAGCTTGAAAACGGCGGAAACGTTGAAGCGGCCAAGAAGGTCGGCGCCGACATCGCTGAAAAATGCAAAGCACTGAATATCGAATCCGTCCGGTTTGACCGCGGCGGCTATGTCTATCACGGAAGAGTCCAGGCGCTGGCTGACGCAGCCCGCGAAGCAGGACTGAAGTTCTAAGGGAAGGAGAATACAATGGCTAACGAAGGAAGAAAACCGTTCAGAAAACCTCGCGAACCGAAAGAGTTCGATGATGTAGTAGTCTCCATTAACCGCGTTTCCAAGACCGTGAAGGGCGGACGCCGTATGCGTTTCTCGGCTCTCGTTGTGGTCGGTGATCACAAGGGCCGTATCGGATTCGGCATGGGGAAAGCAGCAGAAGTTCCTGATGCAATCAAGAAGGCAAACGAAGCTGCTGTGAAAAATGTATTCCGTGTACAGCTGGTCAAGAACAACAAAGAGGCCGGCTCCAATAACCTCACAGTACCGTCTGACGCAATCGGAAAGCACGGTGCGACATCTGTTGTACTGAAGCCCGCTGCTCCGGGTACCGGAGTTATCGCCGGCGGTGCTGTCCGTTCGATTCTCGAGCTGGCAGGCGTTACCGATGTCCTGTCCAAGGTGATCGGCAGCCGCACAAGCGTCAATATCGTTTATGCGACTATGGATGCACTGGCAAAGATGCGTACGGTTGACGATGTTGCGAAGCTTCGTGACAAGAAAGTCAACGAGATTCGCTAAGGAGGGGTATCTCGATGAAACTGAATGAATTAAAAGCGACAGAAGGAGCCCGCTTCGTATCCAAGCGTATTGGCCGCGGTCAGGGTTCCGGAAACGGAAAGACAGCCGGCAAGGGTCAGAAGGGCCAGAATTCGAGAAGCGGCGGAGGCGTTGCGATCGGATTTGAAGGCGGCCAGACACCGGCATTCAAACGTTTCCCGAAGCGCGGATTCACAAACATGAACCGCAAAGAGTATGCAATCGTCAACGTTGAGGATCTCAACCGGTTTGACGAAGGTGTTACAGTTGACTTTGAAGCCCTGAAGGCAGCGGGTCTTGTCAAGAAGCAGCTCGACGGCGTTAAGGTTCTCGGAAGAGGCGCGCTGGAGAAGAAGCTCACAGTCAAGGCTGCGAAGTTCTCCGAATCGGCTAAAAAAGCAATTGAAGCAGCAGGCGGAACAGCCGAGGTGCTGTAATCATGATGCATACGTTCGTCAGCCTGTTCAAGAATAAGGAGATCCGCAAAAAGATTCTCTTTACGCTTGCCATGCTGCTGATCTATCGCATCGGATCCGCGATTCCCGTTCCGGGCGTGGATTCCGCCAAACTCTCCGCTCAGATTGCGGATAACTCCATTCTCAGCATGATGAATCTTCTCGGCGGCGGCGCCTTCGAGCGGATGAGCGTGTTTGCGCTTGGTGTTACACCGTATATCACTTCAAGCATTATTATCCAGCTTCTCAGTATGGATGTAGTTCCGGCCCTGACTGAGATGGCAAAATCCGGTCAGACCGGAAGAACGCAGATGGACCGCATCACGCGGTACCTTGCGGTAGTGCTTGCGTTTGTACAGGCGATCTCCATGGTTTACGCCTTTGATCGGCAGTACAACATTCTTTCGACTTCCGGGTTATCCACCTATCTGTTCACTGCCACGCTGCTTACAGCGGGCACACAGTTCCTGATCTGGCTGGGAGACCGTATCAGTATGTTCGGAATCGGCAACGGTATCTCGATCATTATCTTCGCAGGTATCGTATCCAACATGCCGGCACAGTTTGTACAGGTCTGGAACATCTTCGTAGGCGGAGCGGAAGCCGGTGCCATGTTCAGCGGTGTGCTGGAGTTTATCCTCTATGTCATCCTGTACCTGGTAATCATCGTCGGTGTGGTTATTATGGAAACCGCGGTTCGCAAGATCCCGATCCAGTACACATCAAGTTCGAATACAAGAGGCAACGGGGATATCACGTATCTTCCGTTCAAAATTAACTCCGCGTCTGTTATCCCGGTCATCTTCGCTTCTTCGATCATGACCGCACCGCAGATCATCCTGAGTTTCTTCAACCAGGAAGCGTATCAGAAGCTCAGCAGTATCCTGAGCGTACAGAGACCGCTCGGACTCATTATCTATGCAGTTCTGACGTTCCTGTTTACCTTCTTCTATACCGATCTGCAGGTGGATCCCGATAAGATTGCGGAGAATCTCGCAAAATCCGGTGCTTATATCCCGGGCATCCGTCCGGGGGTTGAGACCAAGACTTATCTCAGAAAAGTCCTGAACCGGATTACCGTTCTCGGTGCGACAGCCCTGACTGTAATCGCTGTTATTCCGTATCTCCTGCCGATGGTTATCAAGTCGCTGCCCAGCAGCGTCAGCCTCGGCGGTACCGGAATCATCATCGTTGTTGGTGTGGCAATGGAAACAATGTCGCAGTTGAAAGGTCAGCTGACTCAGAAGCAGTATCACGGGTTCCTGAATTAACCAGAAAGAGGAAAACATGAATATTCTGATTATGGGTCCTGCGGGAGCAGGCAAGGGCACAATGTCCGATCTGATTCTCAGGGAGTTCGATATTCCGCATATCTCCACCGGAGACATGCTGAGAGAGAACGTCCGCAACAACACAGAGCTCGGCCAGCAGGCACAGCAGTACATGAATGCAGGCAAGCTGGTACCGGATGAGCTGATCAACGCCATGGTTGAGCAGCGCCTCCTTGAGCCCGACTGCCAGAAGGGATATCTGCTTGACGGATTCCCCCGCACGCTTGTGCAGGCACAGGCATTCGAGGAGATGGCTGACCGCATCGGAAAACCGGTGGAGTCAGTCCTGGCTCTGGAAGTATCGTTTGACACGCTGGTTGACCGCATTACCGGCAGAAGGATCTGCCCGAAGTGCGGTGCGATCTATCACGTGCGCAACAAGCCCAGTAAAGCGGAAGGCATCTGCGATGAATGCGGCAGTGAGCTGCAGCAGCGCAAGGATGACACCGTAGAACAGCTGAAAGTCCGCATGGAAGAATATGACGATCATCGGCTACTTTGAGCCGAAAGGCGTGGTATCACACATCGATGCTTCCCAGAATGCGGAGGATACCTTCGCGCAGGTGAAAGCGGCATTAGGAAAGGTTGCGTAAACAGTACGGTGCAGGTATGATGGATGTCGTGCCTGCACCAAGGTACTGTATTTACTGGAAAGAGAGAGTTAATGGGAAAACAGGACGTCATTGAAATGGACGGAGTTGTTGAGGAAACACTTCCAAACGCAAACTTTAAGGTGAAACTTCAGAATGGCATGGAGATCCGTGCCCACGTTGCCGGTAAAATCCGTATGAACTACATTCGCATTTTACCGGGAGACCGGGTCACCGTTGAAATTTCACCCTATGACTTAACACGTGGGCGTATTACCTACAGACACAAGTGACACAATAAGGAGGTACTTATCATGAAAGTAAGACCGTCAGTTAAACCGATTTGCGACAAGTGCAGAGTGATTAAGCGCAAGGGTGTAGTAATGGTCATCTGCGAAAACCCCAAGCACAAGCAGAGACAGGGTTAATCAGGAGGAGAGAAAACACATATGGCACGTTTTGCTGGTGTGGATATTCCGAACAATAAGCGTATCGTAATATCCCTTACCTATATTTACGGTATCGGT
This sequence comes from uncultured Solobacterium sp., assembly GCA_905235315.1. Taxonomy (GTDB): domain Bacteria; phylum Bacillota_I; class Bacilli_A; order Erysipelotrichales; family Erysipelotrichaceae; genus Bulleidia. The sequence continues at coordinate 12,272 of CAJOLG010000032.1, forward strand.
CCGTCGACCGCATCCAAGATTCTGAAAGAGTGCGGAATCAGCGAAGATATTCGTACAAAAGACCTGACCACAGAGCAGGAAAATGCAATCCGTCAGCAGATTGACACAATCAAGACGGAAGGTGATCTGCGTCGTGAGCGCGCACTCAATGTAAAGCGTCTGATGGAAATCGGATGCTACAGAGGCATGCGTCACCGCCGCGGTCTGCCTGTAAGAGGACAGCGGACCCGCACAAATGCCCGTACACGTAAAGGACCGCGTCGTACTGTCGCGAACAAGAAGAAGTAAGGGGGTCGGATAAGCAATGGCTAAGAATACGAAGAAGAATGCGAAGACCGTCCGGAAAAAGAAGGTCAAGCGCAATATATCGAAGGGTGTGGCACACATCCATTCCACGTTCAATAACACAATCGTTTCCATCGCTGACGAAAACGGAAACGTTATTTCCTGGAGTTCTGCAGGCGCTCTTGGATACAAGGGAAGCCGTAAGAGCACACCGTACGTGGCGCAGCTCTGTGCAGAAGCTGCCGGAAAGGCTGCTGTTCAGCAGGGTCTTCAGACAGTTGAAGTCAATGTCAAGGGTCCGGGTCCCGGACGTGAAGCCGCTGTTCGTGCGCTGGCTGTCGCAGGTCTCGGTATTACCGCAATCAACGATGTAACTCCGATTCCGCACAACGGATGCCGCCCGCCGAAGAGGCCGCGTGGTTAATAGCACGATAGGAGGATAACTGATGCAGAAATTTGAACGCGCCGAGTTTGAAGTCGCGGAATATGTAGAGTCTGAAAACTACGGAAAGTTTATTCTCTCCCCGCTTGAGAGAGGATACGGAACAACAATCGGGAATGCGCTGCGCAGAGTCCTGCTGTCCTCCCTGCCGGGAGCCGCAATCTTTGCCATCAAGGTAGATGGCGTCTATCACGAATTCACAACCATTCCGGGTGTTCGTGAAGATGTATCGATGATCATTCTGCAGCTGAAGCAGCTGATCATGAAGATTGAAGACGACGAAGTATATACCCTGCAGATTTCTGCGAAAGGACCGTGCACAGTCACAGCCGGCGATATTATCTGCCCGTCGCAGGTAGAAGTTCTGAATAAGGAACTTGAAATTGCGCATCTGGAAAAGGGCGCGGTTCTCGAGATGGAACTGAAGGCCAACAACGGCCGCGGATATGTCGGCGCTGACCAGAACAAGCACACCCGCGGAGCCCAGAGTATCGGAACGGTATTCACCGATTCGATCTACACACCGGTTACCCGTGTTGCGTATGCATCTGAGCCGACACGTGTCGGACAGGACACGAAGTATGATGAGCTCACGATTGAAATCTGGACAGATGGTTCTGTGAATCCGCAGAAAGCACTTGCGACTGCAGCGAAGATCCTGATTGACCATCTGGATATCATTGCCGGAATCAATGACGAAGTTCTTTCCATGGAGAATGTCATTAACGAAGGCAGCACAGAAGCTCCGGGCAAGGGCCAGCAGCTGATGATCGAAGACCTCGATCTCTCTGTCCGCTCCTACAACTGCCTGAAGCGTGCCGGAATCCAGACGGTAGAAGAGCTTACACAAAAAACCGAGGATGAGATGATGAAAGTCCGTAACCTCGGAAAGAAATCACTGAAAGAGGTAAAGGACAAGCTCACCGAACTCGATCTGAGCTTCCGGTCCTTCGACTAATTGGGAGGAATACTAACATGTGGAATCGTAAATTCGGCAGAACTGCGGATCACCGCAAGGCAATGCTGAGAAACCTCGCCACTTCCGTTATCCTGTACGGAAAGGTTGAGACAACCTACGCGAAGGCGATGGATATGCGTTCTGTAGTTGACGAGCTGATCACGCTCGGCAAGAAGGGCGATCTCGCAGCCCGCAGACAGGCTGCTTCCTTCATCCGTGATGTCTATGCGGACGAGAAGACACAGCAGACTGTTCTGCAGAAGCTGTTTGATGAAGTAGCTCCGAAGTATGCGGACCGCAACGGCGGATATACCCGTGTCACAAAGACCGGCGTACGCCGCGGTGACGCTGCTCCGATGGCCATCATCGAACTTGTTTAATCCGTCAGATCTGACACACCGCAGTTTCCATTCGAAACTGCGGTTTTTATATGTTCAGTGGAATAATCGGACGAGTTTCGTATAATAATAGGTAAAGCCGGGAAGGCTTGAGGAGATAAGTTATGGAAAAAAAGGAAAACACACTGAAGATTACACTTTCAGATGAGGAAATGGAATCGATTAGCGGCGGGCTTTCCGTTACGAAGGAGATTCTGGTGGATGGACTTGCGGCCCGAGTGATCCTGGTCAACAGTTCCGTCGGATCCGTATCTGACGGCAAAAATACACCTGGCGGGAACGAGAGTGTTTTTGGCCCGGGCCAGAATGGCGGATTTCGTTAAGTCGATTTCTGAAACAGAACATAGAGATTGCAGGCAGAGCGTTCTGCCTGTTTTCTTTGCCTGGAAATACGAATAATCGTATAATAATTACCGGGGACAGTTCGCAGTACACAGCCTGTTCTGCTATGGTCAGAGTGAAAGGAATAGTTTGCGTTATGATTTATGGATATGCAAGAGTCTCCAGTACGGATCAGAATGAAGAACGGCAGATTATCGCTCTCACCGCAAACGGGGTTGACCGCAGTGCAGTATTCGTGGATAAGAAATCCGGCTGTGACTTCGACCGTCCTCAATACCGGCGTCTTATCCGGAAACTGAGGGAAGGCGATGTTCTGTTTGTGCTCAGTATTGACCGTCTCGGCAGGAATTACGAAGAGATTCAAAGCCAATGGCGGTACATTACCAAGCAGAAAAAAGCAGACATCGTTGTGATCGATATGCCGCTGCTGGATACCCGAAATGAGAAAAATCTGATCGGGACCTTCATCAGCGACATCGTTCTGCAGCTGCTGTCATTCGTGGCGGAAAATGAGCGAAACAACATTCGCGAGCGTCAGGCCGAAGGAATCGCCGCGGCCAAAGCCCGGGGTGTGAAATTCGGCCGGCCCGCAAAAAAACTCCCGCCGGAGTTTGATCTGTATGCGAAGAAAGTGAAAAACGGAGAAATGTCACTGCGGGGTGCCGCAAAAGCGTGCGGTATGGCACCGAGTTCGTTTTCTTACTGTCTGAACAGGGAGTCTTCTTCCTGTTCAAATAGTGTACATTCCCGTTCAGATTTAACAAAATGATTGTAACGCAGATATACCCTTCATTCAATCCATAAACCACAGTAAAAACAACCGGATCTCCGGATATTCGCAAACAGGTTCCGTTTCCTTTCAACCATCCGAACGTGTTCAGATTAGTACACTTTTCCGACAGGATCCCACAGTACTCTTCTTATGCCGGCAATCTCCTTGAAATGCCGGCGCCAACACTTACCGAGACGGCAGTTCCCGCAGTTCTGCTGTCTCATTTTTTATTTCCACAGATCGCCTGCTGGAATCAAGTGAAGAGAAAAAGAAGAAGCGAAACCGGGGTAAACGCAGGGCAGATCACGATGGACGGATACCCTATAAAATGGCACGGATTTTCTCATTAGCTCCTCACAAAGTCAGTCAGAGAATCGTTTTTCTGTGTCTTTGTGCCGTTTGGGGTTTCCTGCAGTGATATTCACGGCTGAGCAGGGCCGTGATTTGATGTACAATAGGCCTATGCGAAGAACCCGTATTACGATCCTGGCGGCAGGAATTCTGCTTCTTTCCGGGTGTGCAGACCCTGGGAGTGAACCTGCCGGGCAAAGTGAAACCCCCGTGCCTTCTGCGGAAGGTGCAGCACCGTCCGCATCGGAAGTGAGTGCTTCCGATACGGAGCGGTATCACGCCCTGATGAGCGGCAGGATGATTTCGGACAACTATACGGCCGGCGTGCAGCGCACCTATGATATGCGTTATGAGGATGGTTCGATTTCCGTCTATGATCTTGACGGAGTCTATGAACAGAGCGGGAATTTCCTGCATATGATCCAGCATATCAATGCGGATGGAATCCAGTCGGAAACGGAGGGCTGGTATAACGGAAGCCGGATGTACATGACGTACAACACCGTAGACTTTTATGAAGACATGGGTCTTTCAGACGCAAAAGAAGTTCTGCTGGTAAATACGGAACCCTGTGAAGTACAGGATGCCATGCTGGAAGGAATTGCGGTCAGCGAAGAAGGAAGCGGAACGGTTATCACGCTTACCCTGAAACCGGAAGCGGCGAGATCCCTGTTTGACAGCCGGTATGATATCTATGGTCTGAAGCAGTATAAGGACTACGAGGTCACTTCCGGAACCCTGATCCAATCGTTTGACGCAGCCGGGAATCTGACCGGCGATCAAAGTGAATTTCGGTCACTGGTGACCGTTGACGGCATCCGGGTCGATATCACCGCAGCCACCTCGGTCAGCTATCTGAATGTCGGAGAAACAGAGGTGAAGATCACCGGGGATCAGCAGAAGAAATTCGATACCTTTGTGTATTACCAGGATATTGATACCGATGCGATCAGCGATGCGGATATCACGAGCGATTATCCGGAGGATACGCCGGAGGCGACATTCCGCAAGCGCCTGGTGAACCGCCTGAATTATGTCCGCCAGAGTGACGGCACCTACCTGGCGGAGTTCAATGAGACCGAGTCTTACCGGGTGGACTTTGAACACAGTCTGTTTACGTATTCGAACCGTACCAGCCGGTATGTCTATAACTGGAAGGGAGACCAGGGCGGCTTCGGCGACAGCTGCACGGTGGACTTCCGGACCGGAGCGCATTCCGAAGACTGTGACGAAAGCGTCCTGGAACAGATTGATGCCGTACGGAAGTACTTTGCGATGGAACTGTATTACTGCGGGCTTTCGCTCGATGAGCTGAAAGAAAACGCGCAGACAGAATAAAACGGAGGAGATTATGAGAGCTGTAATATCGGTAATCGGGAAAGACCGGCCGGGCATCCTTGCTTTTGCGGCAAAGGAATGCGCATCCCGGAACATCAACATCGAAGATGTGACACAGAAGGTATTGGAGAACATCTTTACGATGATTATGATCGTAACGGTTCCGGAAGATTCAGAACTGTATCATTCGTTTGTCCGGGAGTTTGAAGCTGCCGGAGAAGCGCAGGGACTGAAGATTCATGTCATGCATGAAGATATCTTCAATGCGATGCACAGGATCTAGGAGAAGCGCATGAGAAGCGATTATATTCTGGAAACCGTGCGGATGATCGAGGAAGAGTGTCTCGACATCCGTACCATTACAATGGGGATCTCCCTGCTGGACTGCTGCGACAGTGACATTGATGTGTCCTGTGAGAAGATTTACAGAAAGATCACAACCGTCGCAAAGGATCTGGTAAAGACCGCCCATGATATTTCGATGGAATACGGCATTCCCATTATCAATCAACGGATCTCGGTAACACCGATCTCCCTGCTGGTAAGTGTCAGCGGGGGCGATCCCGTAAAATATGCGAAGGTATTGGACAAGGCCGCAAAGGAAGTCGGAGTCAATTTCATCGGCGGTTACTCTGCCCTGGTACAGAAAGGGATGACGGAGGGGGATATCGCCCTGATCCGCTCCATTCCCGAGGCGCTTGCCTGTACGGATATTGTGTGTTCCAGCGTGAATGTCGGTTCCACCAAGGCCGGCATCAATATGGATGCCGTGCAGCTGATGGGAAAGGTTGTGCGGGAATGCGCAGAACTGACAAAAGACAACAACTGCTTCGGTGCCTCCAAGCTTGTCGTCTTCTGCAACGCCGTGGAAGACAATCCGTTTATGGCCGGTGCGTTCCACGGCATTACGGAGCCGGACGTCGTTATTCATGTCGGTGTATCCGGCCCCGGTGTTGTGCGGGAAGCGGTAAAGGAAGCCGGCCCGGACCGGAAGATGGATGAGATTGCCGAGGTCATCAAAAAGACTGCGTTCAAAATCACCCGTATGGGTCAGCTGGTCGGTACGATTGCGGCAGAACGTCTGGGCGTTCCGTTCGGTATTGTCGATCTCTCGCTCGCACCGACTCCGGCAGTCGGAGATTCCGTTGCCCGGATTCTGGAAGAAATCGGTCTTGAAACCTGCGGCGGACCCGGGACAACCGCATGCCTGGCAATGCTGAATGACGCAGTCAAGAAGGGCGGCGTCATGGCCAGCTCCTCGGTCGGCGGATTATCCGGTGCGTTTATCCCGGTTTCGGAAGATGCAGGGATGATTGAAGCAGCGGAAAAGGGCGCGCTCTCCATCGAAAAACTGGAAGCGATGACGGCGGTCTGCTCGGTGGGTCTCGATATGATCATCATTCCGGGAGATACCACAGCCGAAACAATCTCTGCCCTGATTGCGGATGAAGCAGCGATCGGTATGATCAACAACAAGACCACCGCCTGCCGTCTGATTCCGGCCATCGGAAAAGGAGAGGGAGATACGCTGAACTTCGGCGGCCTGCTCGGATATGGCTCCGTAAAGCCGGATGTTATGGTAAATCGCGGCGGACGGATTCCATCCCCGATCCACAGCCTGAAAAACTGAGTGTGCGCAAAGTGATAACGAAAAGCCTCCTGTCTGGTCATCCGTATGCAGTTTCGAAAACTGCAGCGAACGAACAAGAGGAGGCTTTTATTATTCCCTGCACAGAGAATCCGCGGTTGATACTGTGGAAAATGAACGATGCAGTTTACAATTACTGTAAAGGCAGAAAAGCCCCGGAAGGAGTATGTATATGATCATCGGTGCAGTTATGGTTCCCCATCCGCCGATCGCCGTTCCGGAGATCGGAAAGGGAGAAGAAAAAAAGATTCAGGCGACACTGGACAGTTTTGACGCGGTCGCAGACTATATTGCGGAACGAAAACCGGATACGATTGTTCTCACAACACCTCATACCGTGATGTACCGGGACTGGTTTAATGTTTCCGGAGGAACGGATGCCTGCGGGGACTTTGGCCGATACCGCGCACCGAAGGTGTCATTTCATGTGACCTATGACACGGAATTCGTAAGCCGCCTGGAAGCCATCTGCAGGGAAGAAGGGTTTCCTGCAGGAACCGAATATGACCGGGATCCGGAGCTGGACCAGGGAACCATGGTTCCGCTGTATTTTATCAATCAGAAATACAAGGACTGTAAGCTGGTGAGAATCGGGCTCAGCGGGTATCCGCTGTCCATGCATTACAAGCTCGGCACCCTGATTCAGAAAGCTGCCATGGAAACGGATAAAAGGATTCTGCTCGCCGCAAGCGGGGATCTTTCCCACTGCGAGGCGGAAGACGGTCCATACGGCTTTAAACCGGAGGGTCCGGAATATGATGCGCGCATCATGAAAGATATGTCCTCGGCGTCATTCGGAAATCTGATGCGGTATTCCGATTCGTTTCTGGACAAGGCACAGGAATGCGGGCACCGTTCGTTTACCATCCTGGGCGGAGCGCTGGACGGGCTTGCGGTAACGCCGCGCACCCTGAGCCATGAAGCGACCTTCGGGGTCGGCTACGGCTTTGTGATTTACGATATCGCCGGGCAGGATGACACAAGGCACTTCCTGGATGCGTATGAATCCGAGATGAAAACGGAATGTCAGACAAAAACCGATGCGGCGGATGCGTATGTAAAGCTTGCGGTGAGTACCATTCACGAATGGGTTCTGCATCACCGCCGGCCATCTCTGCCGCAGGATCTTCCTGCACCGCTCAAGCAGGAGAAGGCAGGGGTATTTGTGTCGATTCACAAACTCGGATCCCTGCGCGGCTGTATCGGAACGATCCGCCCGGTACGCTCATGTATCGCAAAGGAAATTATTGAAAACGGGATTTCAGCCTGTACGAACGACCCGCGGTTTGAACCGGTCACGCCGGAAGAGCTGCCGTATCTCGAAGTTTCTGTGGATGTGCTGCAGGAACCGGAGCCGATCGGGGGACCGGAGGATCTGGATGTAAAACGGTACGGCGTGATCGTCTCGAGTGACGATGGAAGAAGAGGGTTACTGCTGCCGAACCTGGAAGGGGTGGATACGGTGGAAGAACAGATCCGCATTGCCCGCTCCAAGGCCGGGATCGGTGAATATGAGGATATTCACCTGGAACGGTTTGAGGTTGTGCGCCATGAATGAAATCCGCTGCGATGTCTGCTTCCGGCACTGTGTCCTGCAGGAGGGACAGACCGGATTCTGCCGGGCAAGAGAGAACCGGGAGGGCCGCAGTGTCTGCACCAACCGGGGCCGGATCACCGGTCTTGCGCTGGACCCGATCGAAAAGAAGCCGCTGGCGATGTTTCACCCCGGCTCGTATATTCTTTCCGTCGGCTCCTACGGCTGTAATCTTGCCTGCCCGTTCTGCCAGAACTGGCAGATTTCCATGGCGGACGAAAAGACGGCCGGCTATGAAGAGATACCGGCAGAAGAACTGGCAGAGATTATTCTGCGGACGGATTCAAGTATCGGGATCGCATTTACCTACAATGAGCCGCTGGTGGAGTGGGAATATATCCGGGATGTCGCGCAGCTGGTGAAACCGGCCGGAAAACAGGTCGTACTGGTGTCCAACGGCTGTGCGGAGGAATGGGTTCTGGAAACCCTGGCGCCCTTCATTGATGCGATGAATATCGATCTCAAGGGGGATGCGGCATTCTACAGCGAACTGCAGGGCAGTTATGAACAGGTGAAGCATACGATTGAATTCATGCATGACAAATGTCATCTGGAGATCACGTCCCTGATCATCCCGGGAAAGAACGATTCGGAGACGTGGGTCGCATCCGAAGCGGCGTGGCTGGCTTCGCTGAATCCGGAGATCCCGCTTCATCTTACGCGTTACTTCCCGCGCTGGCACTATACCGAACCGGCTACTCCGGTATCGACGGTCTTTCGTCTGAAAGAAACGGCAGAGCGGTATCTTAACCATGTCTTTGCGGGCAATATCTGAACGTAATCAAACAATGGAAAAAACACTGGACGAAATCGAAATCAATGCACGGGAAAACCATGTGCCGGTCATGCTGGGGGAGGGAATGGAATTCCTGCTTTCGTATATCCGCTCGCATCCGGAGATCATGAAGGTGCTCGAATGCGGCACCGCAGTCGGCTGGTCGGCGATGAAGATCGCGGGTGTACGGGAGAATATCACGGTCGATACGCTGGAGATCGATCCCGTAATGTACCGGCAGGCATGCGAAAACATTCAGGCCGCCTCACTGAGTGACCGGGTCTTTGTACATCTTTGTGATGCAGGTCTCTACACCACAAACCAGTATTATGACCTGTTTTTTATCGATGCCGCAAAGTCGCAGTACCGCATGTATCTGGACTTCATGCCGAACAGTATCATCGGTTCGGTGTTTGTGTTTGACAATCTGAACTTCCACGGAATCGTCGAACATCCGGAACTCTCGAAAAACCGGAGCACCCTGCAGATGACAAGAAAGATCCGGAAATTCCGGGAAGCGATTCAGAACGATGAACGGTTTGAAACTGCCTGGCATCCCGAGGCGGGCGACGGAATCATGATCGCAAAACGGATCCGATGATATGGGCATCCGGAAGCGGGTTTTTGAGGCCGGACAATATAATAGAACCGGAGGAATTTAACAATGACGTATGATATCGCGATTATCGGCACCGGCCCGGCAGGGCTGGAAGCCGCCATTACCGCAAAGGTGCGGAATAAAAATCTGATTCTGTTTGGCTCAAAGGACTCCTCCGTCAAAGTATCCAAAGCCCATACGGTTCTCAATTACCTGGGGCTTCCGAACATCAGCGGAGAAGAGATGCAGAAGGCGTTTCTTGACCATGTGAGTTCGATGGGGATTGAAATCACAGAGGAGCAGATTACGGCAGTCTATGCCATGGGAGAACGCTTCATGATCCAGGGGGCCGTAAACATGTATGAGGCTAAAAGCGTGATTCTTGCGACCGGGGTCACCGCCGCAAAGCCGTATCCGAATGAGGAAGCGCTGCTCGGAAGGGGCGTCAGTTACTGCGCAACGTGCGATGCGGCGCTGTACAAAGGAAAGACCGCGGTAGTGATCGCAGGATCTGAGCGGGAAGAGGCGGAGGCCGACTTCCTTGCGGAATACGCTGCGCATGTATATTACATCCCGCTGTACCGCGAGGCAGTACAGGTCAGAGATACGAAGTGATCCGGGAGAAGCCGATTGCGATCATCGGCACCGATAAAGTGGAAAAGCTGAAAACCGATCAGCGGGAGATTGAGACGGACGGCATCTTCATCCTGCGGGAGGCAGTCGCCCCGGGCAGACTGGTTCCGGGTCTTGAGACCGATGGACCGCATGTCAGGGTGAACGCCGATATGTCGACTTCCATTCCCGGCTGCTTTGCGGCGGGGGATATTGCCGG
>CAJOLG010000033.1 GCA_905235315.1 uncultured Solobacterium sp.
GATAGGTTCTGCTTATCGCAGGCGATAAGAAGGAACGAATTTACAAATGAGCGGGTTTTGGATTATTTAATAAATAGAACGACGGAGACAAAGGAGGTGCAGGATGTACCGATTCGTGATTCGCATACAGTACAGCGTCATGTGCTGCCGAATGCGATACTCCCGGGCGTATGATTGGCTGGAGCGTCAGACTGCATTTCTGTTTTCCTCAAAATAATGCGGCATTACTGCTCTTGTATCAATGTTGGTGACTGCCCGGGAGTTTACTGTAAAGCTCCGGGTTTTTGTTTGTACAGAAACAGGATCAGATCCACACGCGGCAGCGGAACATTCATTCAGAACCCGGCAAAGCCGGATATCGCAGGGATCCGACAGGCGGAAAAACCCTGATGAGAATCCATCATCCGTAAAGAAAAGGAAAGCAGGTACATATCATGTCGAACATTTACAAAGGAACACTCGGACTTATCGGCAACACACCTCTTGTGGAGGTGGTAAACATCGAGAAAGAACTTGGACTGCAGGCAACGATTCTTGCCAAGCTCGAATATTTTAATCCGGCGGGCAGTGTGAAGGATCGGATCGCGAAAGCGATGATTGAGGATGCGGAAGAAAAAGGACTGCTGAAAGAAGGCTCCGTTATTATTGAGCCGACTTCCGGAAACACAGGAATCGGGCTTGCGTCGATCGCAGCTTCGAAAGGCTACCGCATTATCCTGACCATGCCGGAGACGATGAGTATTGAGCGCAGGAACATCCTGAAGCTATACGGTGCAGAGCTGGTGCTGACGGAAGGCGCAAAAGGTATGAAAGGTGCCATTGCGAAAGCAGAGGAACTTTCAAAGGAAATCCCGGACAGCTTTATTCCGGGACAGTTCGTAAATCCTGCCAACCCGGCGATTCATAAAGCGACTACCGGACCGGAAATCTGGAATGACACGGACGGCAGGGTGGATATCGTTATTGCCGGAGTCGGAACCGGCGGAACCGTGACCGGGATCGGCGAATATCTGAAAGAACAGAATCCGAACATCAGAATTGTTGCGCTTGAACCGGAGGATTCTCCGGTCCTCTCCGAAGGGAAGGCAGGAGCGCACATGATTCAGGGCATCGGCGCCGGATTTGTGCCGGAGGTTCTGAACACGAACATCTATGACGAGGTAATCACAGCGTCCAATCAGAACGCGTTTGAAACCGCGAAGCTGCTCGCAAAAAAGGAAGGGATATCGGTGGGCATCTCTTCCGGTGCTGCGCTTTACGGCGCAATTGAACTGGCCAGAAGGCCGGAGAACAAGTCCAAGGTAATCGTTGCACTGCTTCCGGACAGCGGCGATCGATATTATTCCACCCCGCTTTACCGAGAATAAACAGCCGGTCAGTATCAGAACTCAGCGCAGAGACCGTCATCGAGCGGATCCGATCAGCAGGATGAAAGATCGAATTTCTGCATCTGCTTTTTAACGAAAGCTCAGGAAAATGAAGGTGATGCTATGAGTTTGTTTCAGGATATTTATGACTACATAAAAAGCGGAGAACACCGTGCAGAAAACCTGGGGCTTGAGATCGAGCATTTTGTTATCGATGAGAACGGTGTTCCGATCGGATTCGACGAGGTTACTTCCCTCATCGAGCAAGTCGGGCGGAGTCTTGGGGCAGAGATGATCTATATTGATAATTATCCTGTCGGGTATCAGGTCAAAGAATACGCCATCAGTCTGGAGCCGTCCTGTCAGTTTGAAATCAGTATCAGTCCATATTCGGAATTGTCGGATATCGAACGCATTTATCGTGAATTTCTCGAACTGTGGGAATCTCTGCTTTCAAAGAGAGGGTATCATTTCGTCACAAAGGGAAATCTGCCGGCAGTAGAGTTGGGTGAAATCCGGCCGGACGATATTCCTCTGTCTTCCAAGAAACGATACAAATATATGGATGCGTATTTCAAAGACAGCGGAACGTACGGAAAATATATGATGCGTGCTTCGGCTTCCACCCAGGTTTCCGTGGATTACGAATCGGAATCCGATCTTGTGCGGAAACTGCGGGTGCTCCAGAAAATCGCACCGATCCTGATGATTATGATGGAGAATAAGACCGAAGAAACTACCACACTGCCGGAAGCTCCGGACAAGCCGCATCTGTTCAGAATCCAGGAATGGGATGACCTCGATCCTGACAGGACAGGATTCTTTCCCCGTTCCCTGGAGAACGGATTTGGATACCGGCAGATAGCGGAAACCGTATATGAAACCCCGCTCATTTTACTGTCGGATAACGGAGAAACGACGTATGTCGGACATAAGTCTGCGAAAGACCTTGTGGCGGAAGGGGTAATCGCGGAGAACGAACCTGACGAAACAAGAAGAAAGAAGCTTGTCGAGCATGTTTTTTCGATGGGGTTCTTCCATTTCCGAATCAAAAAATTTATCGAAATACGGATTGCGGACAGCGTTCCCATCGAAAAAGCGTTAGGGTATGCGGGACTGATTAAAGGTATCGTTTATTCGGAACAGAATCTTGAACGCCTGGAGAAGGAACTGCAGGATATTGATACCCTTGGAAAAATACAGGAGGCTGTGGTTAAATTAGAAACGTACGGTCACGACGCTGTTATTTACCACGATGAAACAGCAGCGCAGTGGGCGGACCGGCTCAAAGCCCTGGCGGGTGAGCATCTTCCTGAACATGAGAAAGCGTATTTAGCCTATGTGTGAACTTTTCGGCATTACAGCGGAAAGAAAAATCAGAGTCGACGGACTATTGAAAACGTTCTTCAACCACAGCGAGAAACATCGAAACGGATGGGGACTTGCGGTATTGGATGAGGATGATTTTTCGATTGAACGAGAACCCCAAAAGGCGATTGACAGTCCGTCTCTCCGAAGCATTTTGAAGTGCAATGTTGAAACATCCGGCTGTATTGCCCATATTCGGAAAGCGACAATCGGAGAGGTGACCGAGAATAACACGCACCCGTTTTCGATGCGCGATGATTTCGGAAGACAGTGGGTTTTGGCGCATAACGGAACGATATTCGATTCAGAGGAACTTGCGCCGTACCAGTATAAACAGGCCGGCACGACCGACAGTGAGCGTATATTGCTGTATATTGTTGATCAGATAAACAGGCAGTCCCGGATCGAAGGCCATGAATTAAGGGAAGAGCAGCGGATTGAAACGGTGGAAGCCGCAATCAAAACGATTGCGCCGGGCAATAAAGTGAATCTTATGATTTATGACGGAGATTTGCTTTATGTGCATAAAAACGAGCCGGGAACGCTGTATGAAAAAAACATCGATGAGGGAGTTATCTTTTCTACCGTACCTCTCGAATCGGACGGGTGGTATGAATTTGCGCAGAACCGGCTTAAGGTTTACCGCAGCGGGGAACTTGTATACACCGGGAAGCGGCATGATTATACCTACATCCACAATGAAGAAAAAATGAAACTTCTGTATTTTACGTATTCCGGACTCTAACCAAAAAAAGACATTTGAAGCGGGAATAGATCATTCCCGCACAAATGTCTTTTCTTTTACGAATTCAGAAACAAATTAAAGGGAATCATCGAGCAGGTAGTCTTTGTAAATATCGATCCCTGCCGCCATTTTTTCAATTTCATCAAAGTATTTCTGATAGAACGCACCCACTTCATCGTTTGTAAGATTCATGGCTTTGCCGTTGACCTGTACGATCATCGCCACAAAGTAACGTGTGGCGATATGGGGATCGATGGAATGTTCTCCCAGTTCTCTTACCAGCATCATCGCGCTTAAGCCAAGCACTTTTTTATCGAGTTCATGAAACGGATCCGTCGCAGGATCATCGAAGGAAGCCAGGTGGCCGAGATTCATGACAATCCGGTCAACTCCTTCACTGTCTTCCGCATAGAGCGAAGCGAAGAATTCCGCAAAGCGGCGGTCCAGATAAATCAGATTATAATTGAGCGCCTGAAATACAAGCAGGAGCGCACTGTTTTCATTTCGGATTCCGTTTTTGTCCGCAAATTCCATCGCAGATTTTTCCAGCCCGTGGAAATACCGTGTCAGAAGAACCGAAGCGATTGCGCTTTTATTGCGGAAGATGGAGAAGAGTGACGGATGCTTGATGCCGACCGCGCCTGCCAAAGCGCGCATGGTCGTATCTTTGTATCCCTGCAGATAGAACTGCTTGGCTGCTTCCGTGATCACTTTTTCTCTGGTGTTCAGTCCTTTTTTGTTTGCAGTCATGACAGCTCCTTTCCAGAACAATAAACAGCGGGGACTGTTTCGTTCCCGCTGTATAATACCATATCGTATTTATTATCAGAAGAAGATTCCGGTGCAGATCGGCAGCCAGATCGCGCAGCTCAGAATTGCGACAATACTGACGGGAAGACCGATCTTGGGGAGATCCTTGCTGGAGAAGTTTTTGCCGCCGTCGGAGACCATCAGGGCAACGGTTTCGGTCGGAATAATGAAGCCGAATGTCGCAAAGAAGGAAACCGCAAGAGCCAGGGCAACCGGATGGAGGCCGAGGCCTTCTGCCAGAGAGATCGCGATCGGAACCATAACGGTTGTAATGACCGGACCGGACGGCATAACGATCAGGATTGCGGCGATGAATACGCCGAACATTACGATGACGACAAAGCTGGATGCGCCGGCGGGAATGATTTTGAGCAGCGCATCGACGAGCCAGCCAAGAACACCCTGCTGGTTCAGAACGGAAACGACGACCATCAGTGCCGGGATCAGCATGACGGTACCCCAGCCGGTTTCGCCTTCAAATGTCTTCCAGTTGAGAATGCCGAAGCCGGGGAAGAGCAGCAATACAGTACATAACAGGGCAACCAGGATCATGTTGTAGTTCAGCAGCCAGAATACAAGGGTAACGGCGAGAATTACGGCTGCGATAATTTCCTGAATGCTCCACTTGTCAGGCAGTTCGCTCTCCAGTTTCTTGATGTAGTTTGTAATCTTTTCCTCAGAGAGGGGAACCGGCTTCAGGAAATGCGTCAGACAGAACAGGGTGGCGAAGAACATGACGATCGCAACCGGAAGTCCGAATGCAATCCACTGCACAAAGCTGATCGGGAAACCGGACTGCTCGAGGAAGTTCTTCGCAATAACCATACAGCCGGAGCCCATCGGTGTTACGACACCGCCGATGGCAGCGCCAAGCACGATTGCGATAAAGAGCGCACTTTTGGATTTTTCTTTCTCTTCATCGGTGTCATAGATGTCGAGGAACTGTTTGGCAATGGCCGTCAGAATGATCGCTGCCGAGAAGTTTGACATAAATGCCGACAGTAATGCGGTTGCCACGAACAGTGCCGAGATAACACCGTTGATGTTCTTCGGTGCGATCTTAAGGATTAATAAGGAAATACGTTTGCTTAAAGGCAGGTTGGTCATGACCGCGGCGATCGCAAAGCATGCCAGGGAGAACCAGAACATGGTGCTTCCGAACATGTTTGCGGCAACGTCCAGCGATTCCACGAGACCGAGCACCGGAAGGAATGCGATCGAAATGATGGCGATCAGACCTACCGGCAGTACATTGGTCAACAGGAACAGGACCAGCGCGATCATAAAGAATAAAGCGGTGTTGCCCCCTGCGGAAAGGGCAGCGACCGGTGAAAGGAACCGGCCGATCAGGATCAGGATCACACCCGCAATGATAGTGATCCAGTCTCTCTTGCTGAAACTCGGATTCATATATACCCTCCTGTAATCATAAAAACTACCTTGGTAGTTTCAGAATATCTCCATCCAGCCTCATTGTCAATATTTGAGGCATGAAAAAATGTTTTGAAATCGGGTTGACAAGCGCTTACATGAACGTTAATATGAAACTGAACCTACCGCGGTAGTACTTACCGCATATAATGCATAATTGCAAGAAAGGACAATTACAATGACTGAAAAGAAAGAATCCAGCTTCATGGAGAAGGGCTTCAATTTTGAAGATGATCCTTTTTCCTCCGACAACGGCGAGTATGCTGCTCTGTTTGAGCGGATCAACAGTGCACCGAAAGACCTGTACGACAAGTATTACGAACTGTTCTACAACGTATATCCCGGTGCTCTCTGCGATCCGGCAGTAATGGAAAAATATAATAATCCTGCAAATAAGAGAAATATCCATTACGGTCCGTCGGATGCCCAGACATTTGACATCTGGTATCCGAATGAGGGCAAAGGCCCGTTCCCGGTGGTAATCAACCTCCATGCCGGCGGTTTCTCCGGCGGTTCCGCGGATGACTTCACACTTCCTCCGATGTTCCGTGCATGCGATCACGGCTATGCGCTCGTCAGCCTGAACTACAGACTGTCCGGCGAGGCGAAGTGGCCCGCATCCGTATATGATGTAAAAGCAGCGGTTCGTTACCTGAGAGCACACGCTGCTGAACTCAATATCGATCCGAATAAGATCATCTCCTGGGGCTATTCGGCAGGCGCATACCTCTCCGCAATGCTGGCAGTTACCGGTGATGAGGAGATGTTCAACGACGCTGCCCTCGGAAACATGGATCAGAGCTCCAAAGTTCAGGCCGCAATCGTCGGAAGCGGACCCTGCGGAAACTGGGCTGATGAAGACGCATACCTGGATGAGCTTTCCAAGAAGACAGGCGTTCCGGTGCTGTTCCCGCACAACGCTCCGAACTCTGTAGAAGCGTTCCAGTTCGGCCAGCCGCTGCCGCGGATCTATGAACTGCTGAGACTGGTTGACCCGAATGTCTGGGTAAATGAGTCCTGCCCGCCGGTTCTTCTCCTCCATGGCGATGAAGACCCGCTCGTTCCGTTTGAATTCGCAGTCAAGTTCCATGAAAAGATCGCTTCCAAGATCGGCCCAGACAAGACAGATCTGATCGTCGGTCCGGGCAAGCATCACTGCGATGACCCGTTCTTCCAGGACGAAGAGCGCTTCGAAATGTGCTTCGCCTTCCTCGACAAACATCTTGGCAAGACAGAAGCTGAAAAAAAGGCGGCTGAATAATTACAGACACGGAAGGCCGGGGAATCCCGGCCTTCTGTTCTTCGGAGGAAATGATGACAAAAACACTATTTGATCTTCCTGTATATGAAGATGATGTCCAGGCAATGCTGGATAAGCACAACATCAAGGCACTGATTGAAGCAGAACGCTATTACCGGGACAATCTGCACTATGACAAAATGGAAGAGTGCTATGCGAAAGAATCCCGGGTGCGGATCAGCTGGTATGACGGAGACGGACGGGAATTCGTCCGGATCTCCAGCAACTCCGGTCTTGGGGTAAAGCACAAGATCCACTCGACAATGATCTGGCTCAACGGGGATAAGGCGGTCGCCGAGATGCAGACAACGATGATGGGAAAACGGGAAGTGGTGGACGGTGTGGATACCGACACCAAAGGATATTCCCGCCTTCTCTATAAATGCTGGAAAGAAGACGGCGTATGGCGCATCAAAGGGCTTGACTGCATTTATGAACGGGACTGGATCACGGCAGCCGGCGGACATGCCCTGCACAACACCGAACCGGCAGACAGTGAACACGCAAGAGACAGTTATAAATACCTCCATGCGCAGCTCAAACGGCTTGGCCTTGACGTCAATACCGAACTGCCGGGAGAGGATGATCTTACAACGATCGAAGGTCTTTACACCGAAGCGTACGACTGGCTGACGGAATAACTGTGAAAGGGGAGCACTCACCGTTCTTTGTCTGTCCGGGATACCGGAATATATCCATCGCGGGGAAGGGAACTGACAAAGCGTGGAGAAATCCGGGCTCGGACGTATATTAATGAAACCGGAACAGGAAATCCGGCTGGAGGAAGATATGAAAGAAAATGAGATCAGAGATGAGTCGCTGCTGGAAGTAAACGGCGGAAAATGGACACTTGAAACGCTTACCCCGGAAGAACGGGATGAATTCATGAGGGTTTCCCAGGAGCTTACCGATAACTGGAACTATGTTGAGTATAATGATTTCATTCGCAGAATGAATGAAAAATACGGAAAGTGAATCCTTCCGGGAACGTTCAGAACAGCACAAGGAAGACGTCAGGTCTTCCTTTATTTGTTTTCCCCGGAAGGAACACGCTCCCTGTTTGTGGGAAGAGCGGAAAGACTATATGATAAAACCGGAAGGAAACAGAAGAGATGCGGGACCTGCGGTTACGAATCGTGATCAAAAGCGCTGTCGCGGCGTTTCTGGCAGTTGCGGCATACGTCGCGGTATATCGGATTTTCGGCTTCGGGATCCGCTGCCCCTTGCGGGCACTGACCGGCCTGCTGTGTCCGTTATGCGGAATGACACACGCACTGGAAGCGGTGCTGCGCGGGCATTTTGAACTTGCAATGCGGTATAATGCACTGTCACTGACACTGGTTCCGGTGGGCCTTGTCTGGCTGCTGTACCGGGCAGTCCGGTATGTACGGACAGGAGATGACTCGTTTCATACCGGAGAAAAGGTGATGATTGGCATCTCTTTGATCATCTGCCTGGTTTATTTTGCGGTTCGGAATCATCTGATCTGAACGATACATGCATACAGGAAGGAACGGAAAAAATCCTATGAGAACAGATAAGAGACAACGCAGTACCTGCAGGATCTGTGCAGGACTCTGCGGGCTCCTTGCGGCGGCGCTTGCGGGCTGCGGTATTTCATCCTCCGGCGCCAACATTCCAACTGCGGAATATCAGGCGGAGAACGAATTCATGCAGGGGGCGGTCAATGAGGCGAGAAAGGGAATTTACTGCGGAGACGGCGGGCCGTTTGGAAGCGTGATTGTCAAAGACGGCCAGATCATCGCAAAAGGGCATTCCTGTGTGCTTGCGGAGGAAGACTCCACGTGTCACGGGGAAATGGAAGCGATCCGCAATGCGGAACGGAAACTCGGAAGCCGGGATCTTTCCGGCTGTGAGCTGTATACAACCGCAGAGCCCTGTGCCATGTGTCTGAGCGCCGGGATGCTGGCGAAGATCGATCATATTTATTACGGCTGTACAGCCGAAGACACTGCAGAGCTCGGGTTCCGCGATCCGAATGCCGCAGACCGGTCCGGCAATGGACAGACGACAGACGATTATCTTTCGGAACTGGACCGGGATGCCTGCCTGGAACTGTTTGAAGAATACCGGCAGCTGGAATAAACGCGTACGGAGAAGAAAATAAAAAAACGTACCGCAGGAGGAGTTCTCGTTCGGTACGATTTGCGGGGACCTCAGGCAATCACAACTTCGGGAATCTGTTTCCGGAGTTTTTTTAATGCGTCCTCACTGATTCCGCTGTCGGTGATCAGAATATCGATATCACTGAGGTCTGCGAATTTCTGGAATCCGATCTCGCCGATCTTGGAAGAATCCGTCAGTAAAATCACCTGTTCCGCCGAGGCAATCATTGCGCGCTTTACTGCGCAGAGGTCGCTGCTTGCGGTGGTAAGACCTTCTTTGGATAGGGCCGAGGTCGCAAGGAACAGCTTGCGGAAATGATAGCCGTGCAGTTCTTCCAGCACCTCTGCTCCGTAGGTGTAGTGAAATCCGCTCCGGATTCTGCCGCCGATGAGGCGCAGTTCAAAACTCTCTTTCGCCTCCAGTATCTGCATTCCGTTGAGGTCATTGGAATAAATGGTCAGTCCGTTCAAAGAGGATGTGACAAGTGCGTTGTCAAACGCGGCCATGGTCGTACCGTTGTCGATCAGGATCGTCTCATAGGGCTCGACAAAGCGAAGCGCAGCTTCCGCGATTTCCTGTTTCTCTTTGAAATGCGCACGCTCCTGAATGCCGGGTTCCCGCAGAAACGGAACAGCAGAAGAAGGCAGAACCGCGCCGCCGTGGGTTCGCCGCAGATATCCTTTTTCTTCGAGCGCGGAAAGATCCGTGCGGATGGTAGTACCGCTGACATGGAACTGACGGCTCATCTCCTGCACGCTCATGCTTTTTTTCTCATTGATCAGCCGGACGATTTCATCCCGCCGCTCTTCGGTAAACAACTTTTCTTCCATACCTTTATTTTAGATGCATGAAACCGGAAACACAAGAACAAATGAAAGGAAATAAAAGTAAATGTTGACGAACGAAAGGGGAAGAAATACAATTAAATCAAATAAAACGCAACCAAATAAATATCAACAGGAGGAAAACATCATGGATATTACATTGAGAGAAGTCGCACAGATGGTGGATCATACCAATCTGCACGCAGATGCGACAGCTGCGGATTTCCAGAAGCTTTGCGATCAGGCAAAAGAATATGGATTCAAGTCTGTCGCAATCAACACCTATCCGGTCGCAATGTGCCGGAAGATGCTGGAAGGCTCCGAAGTTCTGACCGGTGCTGCGGTCGGATTCCCGCTCGGGCAGATGACGATCGCGACCAAGGTGGCAGAAGCAGAGAACGCGGTCAAAGACGGTGCGCAGGAGTTTGACTATGTGCTCAATGTCGGGAAACTGAAAGAACACGATTATGCCTATATCGAAGAGGAGATGACACAGCTTGTGGCGGTTGCCCGCAAAGCAGGCATCTGCTGTAAGGTTATTTTTGAAACGTGCTATCTCACGGAAGAGGAGATCATCGAAGCCGCAAAGATCGCATCGCGCGTGAAACCGGACTTTGTCAAAACCAGCACCGGATTCGGAACCGCAGGCGCAACCCCGGAAAACGTGAAGCTGATGAAGGAATACAGCGGCCCGGATGTACAGGTCAAGGCGGCCGGCGGAATCCGTACCTGGGAAGCCGCAAAGGCAATGATCGAAGCCGGCGCGACCCGGCTTGGCACCTCCAGCGGAATCAAAATCATCGAAGAGATGAAAGCGGCCGGCATCCGGTAAGAACACAGGCAAAGGAAGGAAGCTTCTATGCTGGAAAAAGTACGAGTCTGCCTGATCGGCTGCGGCCGGGCAGGCATGATCCATGCCCGAAGCTATATGGGCGGGATCCGCGGTGCGGTTCTGACAGCGCTGTGTGATCCGTTTACAGAGAATCTCAATGCCGCATCGGAGGAAACCGGTGTGATGAAACTCTGCAGCGACTGGCAGGATGTGATGAAGGACCCGGAGATCGATGCGGTCATTGTCGTTACCCCGACCCAGTTTCATCATGACGTGGTGATCGCAGCCGCAGAAGCCGGCAAGCATGTATTCTGCGAGAAGCCGATGGCTTCCACGGAAGCGGAATGCGATGAAATGATTGAAGCCTGCCGGAAAGCCGGTGTGAAGCTGCAGCTTGGCTTCATGCGGCGGTTTGACAAAAGCTTCAAACGCGGAAAGGAACTGCTGGAGGCAGGCACAGTCGGGGATGTTACCCTGATCAAATCCAATACCTATGGGCCCAGCGAGCCGAAAGAGTGGATGTACGATGTACGGAAAAACTACGGGCCGATCGGGGAAGTCAACAGCCACGACTTTGACACCCTTCGCTGGTATGCGGGAAGCGAAGTGAAGATGATCCATGCGGCAGGGCATAACTTCCGCAGCCCGGAGAAAGCAGAGCAGTATCCGGAATACTATGACACCTGCACTGTGATGCTGGAGTTTGAAAACGGGGTGCTCGGGATGATCACGGGCGCCCAGTATGTCCGCTACGGCTATGACTCCCGCGCGTAGATCCTCGGCACAAACGGAATCATCAAAGTGGGCGGCCAGAATGC
>CAJOLG010000034.1:0-11531 GCA_905235315.1 uncultured Solobacterium sp.
GTCGGTCTGCACTTCGATCAATAATGAGGTGTGTCACGGAATCCCCGCAAGACACCGCAAACTTCATGAAGGGGATATCATCAATGTGGACGCTACCACGATTTATAAGAGCTACTACGGGGATGCAAGCCGGATGTTTATGATGGGAAAGACCAGCCCGGCCAGAACAAAACTCGTTGAAGAAACAAAGAAATGTCTGGAGATCGGTCTCGAAGCGGCACAGCCGTGGAACACCGTCGGTGATATCGGTGCGGCGATATCCAGATATGCGCGTTCAAAGGGATATTCGGTTGTCCGGGAACTCGGCGGGCACGGGGTCGGAGTGGATTTCCATGAAGATCCGTTTGTCGCACATGAGGCAAGGGCACATTCCGGCATGGTTCTCGTACCGGGAATGGTGATTACCATTGAACCGATGATCAATGCGGGACGCGCCGGTGTATGCATCGATCCGTACAACGGATGGACCATCTATACCAAAGACAACAGTGACAGTGCACAATGGGAACATACGATCCTGATTACCGAAACCGGGAACGAGATTCTTTCTTATTAGTATTTTCTTATTTATATGGATGACAGGCAGCGAACCGAACTGGAACATGCGGCACTGAACGGGTGCCCGTTTGAACAACCGCCGCGATGGCATTTCCTTTTTATTGAAAATCCGGAGATTCTGCAGGAGATGGAAGCGCTGTTTCCGGAAGAACGCAGGGAGAAGGGCATCACGGATGCGGTGATTGCTTTTTCCGCACGCTCTGCTTCCTCTGCCGCGGATGCAGGGGCAGCTTTAAACCGAATGTATGAGGCGGCTTCCTCCGCCTGCCGGTTTTCGGACTCCTTTACGGTGTTCTTTTCCCGCAGGGAAGCGGAAGCGCTGAAAGAGGCGTTCGGTGTACCGGAAGGCTATGTCTGTGCCGGGGCGCTGGTGTTTTCTGCTCCGTCCGAAGAAAAACCGGAGGTTCCGCTCCGGTGGGATGTATTTTCCTATATGAAATAAACCTGTGCGATCAGTCAAGGTGAGGAATAAATATGAACAACATGATTTACGTTACCGGACACCGGCATCCGGATTCCGACAGTATCTGTGCTGCGATCACATATTCCGATCTGCTGCGCAGATGCGGTCAGGAAGCCATACCGTGCCGGCAGGGGCCGCTGAATGAAGAAACCAAGTTTATTCTCAAGCGGTTCCACCAGGAGAATCCGCTTCTTCTGACTGATGCGCGGACGATAATCCGCGACATCGACTTTGACAAACCGACAATCATCCGCAAGGACGAGACGGTGCATCATGCGTGGCATGAGATGCTGCGGACGCAGAACCGCTCGCTGTTCGTTGTCGATGAAGAGGAAAAACTCTGCGGAATCTGCACGACTTCCAATCTTTCGTATGTACGTCTGCAGCCGGACTGGGATCTGGATTCCCTCGTAGCGACTGCGAAGCTTTCGGACATTGCCCGCACGATCGGGGCGGTGATCCGGTTCTCTCCGAAAGACTTCCGGACAAACGGACATATCAATATTGTGACGGTTGAAGAAAATGAAATCGTCAACGATCCGTTCCGCGGCGGGATTGTTCTGATGTCCACAGGGGTTGAAAAGCAGAAGCGGGTGATCGAAGGCGGTGCGGCATGCGTGGTTTTGACCTGCAGCGTAAGAGCTTCGGAAGAAGTATACGAATACGCAAAGGCCCATAACTGCGCGCTGCTTGAAACGGGGCTCGATACCATGCACACGGCCCGGATCATCAGTGAATCGTACACGGTGGAAAATGTCATGTCGCGCGATCCGATCTTCTTTCATGATACGGAATACATCAATGATGTTTCTGTAAAGATGACCAAGAGCCGTGTCCGGAGTTATCCGGTGCTTGACGAAAACGATCGGATCGTCGGTGCGATTTCGCGCTACCATACTCTGAATCATAACCGGCGCAAGTTCGTGCTTGTGGATCACAGTGCAATGAATCAGACAATCTCGCATGTCGATGAAGCGGAGATCGTAGCGATTATCGACCACCATCATATCGGCGGGATTCAGACGGACCGGCCGATCATGTACCGGAATGTAAAGTGCGGCTGTACCTGCACGATCATTTCGACGCTGTATCAGGAAAACGGTCTTCTGCCGGATGCCGACATGTCGGGACTTATGCTGTCGGCGATTCTCAGTGATACATTGAACTTCAAGAGCCTGACCACAACGGAGGCAGACCGGATAGCCGCCGGATGGCTGGCGGAGCGCGCCGGAATCGACGATATCGATGCCTATGCAAGAGAGATGCTGGCGGCATCTGTTTCCCTGAAGGACAGCAGTATGCTGGAGATTTTGAACCGCGACCTCAAGACATACGAGGTCGGGAATTACAAGTTCGCGATCGGCCAGACCAACTACAGCCGGGTAGAAGATGTGCAGAAGATTCTGCCGGAGTTCAAGCAGACGATGATGGCCGAACAGGAAAAGCTGAAACTCGATCTGCTTGTCATGCTGTTTACGGATGTGATGGGCGACGGATCATACTTTGTCTTCTACGGTCCGCTGTCCAATGTCGTCTATGACATGATTGAAACCACATTTGATGAGCACAGCGGATATGATTCAAACATCATTTCGCGGAAGCAGCAGATGATGCCGAAACTTACTGCGCTGATCAAAGATATCTGATGCGGATGACCGTTAACGCCCCGGACAGGAGTTAACAAAAACCGGAGGATTGTCCAAACCGGAATGAGGGGTCTGCCCCGACGGCAGAAACCCCTCATTTTTTCATACTCGAATACCCATTTTTGCATGTCTGAAACAAGTTTCATTTCACAATGAAATAATTTTACAAATGTGATGAAACGGTGAAAAAACATATTGCAAGAACAGTATGCGTTCGTTAAACTATTTGTATATTTTCTGAAAGGAGGAAATAGTGAAATCATGAATTTCAAAAAGCTTTTTGCGGCGTCACTCGCTGCAGCGATGCTTGTTGGATGCGGTTCTTCATCTTCAGCCGCACCTGAAGCCTCGACTGATGGCGGAACAGCTTCTTCCGGCGCTTCCGATGTAATCGAACTGGAACTCCTGTTTGAAGATTCCGAAGCTTCCAAAGCAGTCGCTGAAAACCTTCAGCAGATGTTTGAGACAAACTGCCCGGGACTGAAAGTCACACTGAATTCCGTTCCGAAGAAGACACGTCTTGACATGATGAAGTCGCAGCAGTATGAGCTTGGCCTCACACGTTGGGGACCTGACTATGCTGACCCGCAGACCTACATGGATCTCTTCCTGTCCACAAACGTAGCCAACAACCAGGGTCGTTACAACTCTGCACAATATGACGAACTCGTTCTCAAGGGAACAACCGGCGCAGACGCTACGGATTCCGCAGCTCGCTGGGCTGATTTCGTTGAAGCAGAGCGCATTATGGTTGCTGAGGACTATGCAGTCATTCCTATTTACCAGAATGGCGGCGCGATGATGATCAATCCGGATGTTTCCAACATCAACTTCCACAGTGCGTGTGTTGATGACTACAGACACATCTACAAGAACGGCGGAGATGAAGTCGTTGTTCAGTTTGATGCAGACCTGTCCACAATGGATCACCACATTGCGACAGACGGAAACTCCTTCATCATGCAGTCGATGTGCTATTCCGGTCTGACATCCCTGGATGCAGACGGTGCTCCGGTACCTGAACTCGCTACCAGCTGGGATATCAGCGATGATGGTCTTGTTTACACATTCCATCTTGCGGAAGGCGCAACATGGTCCAACGGTACACCCGTTACTGCGAATGACTTTGTCTATGGCTGGCGCCGTCTGGATGATCCTGAACTCGCTTCCGAGTATGCGTTCATCCTCGACACCATCCACGTTGTAAATGCGGCAGAAGTCAACGAAGGTTCTGTACCGGCTGAAGAGCTTGGTGTCAAAGCAATCGATGACAAGACCTTCGAAGTTACACTGACACTTCCGTGCGACTTCCTGCTTGGTCTGATGGCCTTCCCGAGCTTCTTCCCGCTGAACCAGGAGTACTTCGAGTCCCAGGGTGACCAGTTCTCCCTGTCTCCGGACAACATGATCTTCTGCGGTCCGTACAACATGACCGAGCGTCAGGACGGAAACTCCTACACATTCACAAAGCGTGCTGATTACTTCAATCAGGACGACAAGGCGGTTGAGTCTGTTGTATTCCGTTTACAGCAGGATACCCAGTCCGCGCTGCTCGAGTACCAGTCCGGCAATTTTGACGTCGTCAAGCTGCAGGGCGAACAGGTTGATCTCTACAAGGATGAGCCGGGCTTCACAAACCGTCTCACAGGTTACCTCTGGTATCTCCCGATCAACTTTACCGTTGACAAGCTCCAGAACCTCAACCTCCGCAAGGCGCTCGCTTATGCGATTGACCGTGAAGCAATCGCGAAGGATGTCCTGAAAGACGGCTCCATCGCCGCTGACGGTGAAATCCCTGTTGATCTGGCAACCGGTCCGGATGGAAAAGACTTCCGTGAAACCGCCGGCAAGCTCACAGAGTATGATCCTGCAAAGGCTGCAGAATTCTATGCGGCTGCTGTTAAAGAACTCTCCGGCAACTGATTATTCTGTATAGGCTTTACAAAAACAAGACAGTACACAACAGAGTGGAGACACTCTGTTGTGACTGTCTTTCTTCGAATTTGGAAGGAGGGATACACGAATGTCGAAATACATCACCAAGCGGATCCTCGTTAGTATTGGCACGATGATTGTAATCCTGTTTGTCCTGTTTCTTCTGCTGGACAAAATGCCGGGAAGCCCGTTTAATGATGAGAAGCTGACGGAAGCACAGAAAGCGCTTCTTTATGCAAAATACGGTCTGGATCAGCCGTTCTTTGTCCGATTCAGCAAGTACTTTTTCGCAATGCTGAGAGGGGACCTCGGGGTTTCTTATGTAATCAGTAAGAACCGTGCGGTTTCGGAACTGGTTGCCGGCCCGTTATGGCTCTCCATCCGTATCGGTGCGCGTGCGATGCTGCTGGGAACGATTCTCGGTCTGCTGCTTGGGATTATCGCCGCATTGAACCATAATACATGGATCGATACGTTATGTTCGTTTATATCCATTATCGGTGTCAGTGTTCCTTCCTATGTATTTGCATTACTGCTTGCTTACTATATCGGTTTTGTACTGAAACTAACGCCGATTCTTTACAATTCCAAGAATGTTGCTGCGTCAATGATTCTGCCGACGATTGCACTGGCAATGTTTCCGACTGCGAATATTTCACGTTTTACCCGCTCGGAAATGATCGATGTGCTGAATTCTGAATACATCCTTCTGGTCAAGGCAAAAGGCGTCCGGCAGAGTTCCCTGATCGTCCGGCATGCACTGCGCAATACGCTGATTCCGATTATCACGATCATGGGCCCGATTCTTGTCAATCTGCTTACCGGCTCCATGGTTGTCGAAAAGGTATTCGGCATACCCGGAATCGGTATGCTGATGGTGCAGGCGATTCAGAACAATGACTATAACGTTGTTGTAGCGTGCGCATTCATTTATTCAGCGATGTATATTGTTATGATGCTGATCGTTGATATTCTTTACGGAATTATCGATCCGCGTATCCGTGTGGCGAAAGGAAGTGCCTGAGTATGAGTGAAGTTCTGAAGAAGCAGGAACCGGTTCTCGGCGATGGATATACAAAGGAAGACTTTGTCTTTGTCCAGCAGGGAGAACGGCTGACCGATAAAGCATATAAAACCACTTCCTACTGGCATGATGTATGGGTCCATTTTTCCAAAAACAAAGGCGCCCTGATCGGATTTATCATCATTCTGATCATCACAATTTTTGCGATTATCGGGCCGATGATCTCCGGTCATACCTATGATAAGATCATCATCCAGCATCAGAATCTTCCTCCGAAGATTCCCGGAATATTCGGCGGTGTGGAACGCGGAATTGATGTGTATGCCTCCAAGGGGGTTACGGATGTCAATTACTGGTTCGGCACGGACTATAACGGCCGTGATATGTTCACGCGTGTATGGCAGGGAACCCGTATTTCACTGTTTGTTGCGCTTGTGGCAGTCATTATTGATATCGTCATCGGCATGTCCTACGGTCTGATTTCCGGATATTTCGGCGGAAAGGTTGATATGGTCATGCAGCGGTTTGCGGAGATTCTCAACGGAATTCCGACGCTGGTCATTGTTACGCTGCTGGGCCTTGTTCTCCCGCCGGGAATTCTTTCCATCATCTTTGCACTGATGATCACCGGCTGGATCGGTATGGCCCGTATCTCACGGGCGGAAGTGCTCAAACTCAAGGAGAGCGAGTATATCCTTGCGTCAAAGACACTCGGAGCCAAGGACTTTTCCATCATTTTCAAGGACATTCTCCCGAACATTTTCGGTCAGCTTGTTATCATGGCGATGTTCTCGATTCCGAACGCAATCTTTACCGAAGCCTTCCTGAGTTTCGTCGGTCTCGGTATTCAGCCGCCGATGGCTTCGCTCGGCTCGCTGATTTCCGATGGATACAAATCACTTACGATTCACCCGTATCAGATTGCGTCACCGGTTATCGTGCTTGCACTTCTGATGCTTAGTTTCAACCTGTTTGCGGATGGTCTGCGCGATGCGTTTGACCCTAACATGAAACATATGTAAAGGAGGACAGTTATGCCGACACCCAAAGATTTGAATGATCGTGTACTGTCGATCCGGGATCTGAACATCAGCTTTGATACCGCAAGCGGAACCGTGCATGCAATCCGCGGCGCCCGTATGGACCTGTTCAAAGGTGAGACGATTGCCATCGTCGGAGAATCCGGTTCCGGCAAATCCGTTACCGTAAAGACGATAATGGGCATTCTTGCCAACAACGGCCACATTGACAGCGGTACGATCAACTATACCTTTACCAACGAAAAAGGAGAGAGAGAAACGGTCGATATGACCCGTCTTTCTCAGAAAGAGATCCGGTACCGGTTCTGCGGAAAGCACATCGCAATGGTTTTCCAGGATCCGATGACTTCCCTGGATCCGACGATGACCGTCGGAAAACAGATCATGGAAGGAATGCTGCTGCATCTGAAAATATCGCGGGCGGAAGCGAAGAAACGGGCGATTGACCTGCTTGCGAAGGTAGGAATCGAGAATCCGGAAAAACGCTTCAAACAGTACCCGCATGAACTCTCCGGCGGTATGCGCCAGCGTGTTGTAATTGCCATTGCGCTTGCCTGCGAACCGGATATCCTGATCTGTGACGAGCCGACGACTGCGCTGGATGTCACGATTCAGGCGAAGATTCTTGAACTGATCAAGGAGATTCAGAAAGAATCCCATTTTGCGGTCGTTTATATCACCCATGACCTTGGTGTTGTCGCCAAAGTTGCCGACTACGTTGATGTCATGTATGCAGGGCGAATCATTGAAAAGGGCAATATCGATGAGATTTTCTATGATCCGCGCCATCCGTATACCTGGGGCCTGCTGGCTTCCATGCCGGATACGGATACCAATTCCAAACGGCTCTTCGCGATTCCGGGAACACCTCCCAACCTGCTTGAAAAAGTGGTTGGTGACGCGTTCGCGCCGCGGAATCCGTTTGCCTTGAAAATCGACTATGAAGCAGAGCCTCCGATGTTTGATGTCGGCGGCCAGCACCGTGTCGCTTCCTGGCTGTGCGATCCGCGTGCACCGCATGTTGCGATGCCGGAACAGCTGAAAGACCGGATGGATAAAATGCGGGAGGAGGGAATTCTCGAATGACAGTAATTGACAAGAATGCCGAACCTCTTCTGCATGTAGAGAATCTGAAACAGCATTTCCGGATCAGCTCTTCCTATACGACAAAGGCAGTAGACGGAATCAGCTTTGATATCTGGCCCGGGGAAACATACGGACTCGTTGGCGAATCCGGCTCCGGCAAATCCACGACCGGACGGGCAATCATCCGTCTGTATGATCCGACCGATGGTACGATTATTTTCGACGGTCATGATATCAGCGGAAAGATGTCCAAGGCGGATGAACGATATCTCCGCACCAATATGCAGATGATCTTCCAGGATCCGATGGCATGCCTGAATCCCCGAAAGAAGGTAAAGGAAATCATTGCGCAGGGTCTTGAGATTCATCATCTGTACAGTTCACAGGCGGAACTGGATGAGAAGGTATATGCCATCATCGACAAGGTTGGTCTGTCGCGGGAACATGCGACCCGTTATCCGCATCAGTTCTCCGGCGGCCAGCGCCAGCGTATCGGAATTGCCCGGGCGCTTGTCATGAATCCGAAACTTGTCATCGCAGATGAGGCGATTTCCGCGCTTGATGTTTCCATCCAGGCACAGGTCGTCAATCTGATGAAAGACCTGCAGGATGAACTCGGCACAACGTATCTGTTCATCGCGCATGATCTTTCCATGGTCAAATATATCAGTGACCGGATCGGTGTCATGCATCTGGGGCATATTGTGGAAACCGGGACGACGGATGAGATTTTTGATAATCCGGTTCACCCGTATACACGGTCGCTTCTCAGTGCGATTCCGCGTCCGAATCCCCGTGTGGAGAAGAAGCGGATTGCGGTGGAATATGACAAGGAAAAGGAAGGCGTTGACTATACAGCCGGCAGCCTTCATCAGCTGACGGAGACGCACTCCGTGCTTGCGACAGAAGAAGAATTTGCAAAGTGGTCCGCGGATCACAGTTATTAAACATCATAAAGAGGGACCGGAAGATGTCCCTTTTTATCGGGTATCAGAGCTGAACCTGATATGACAGCAGCGCACAGGCGCAAAAAAAGAGAGGAAACCTTATGGCAGAATTCTATCCGTTCCGGGCAGTACGGCCCGCAAAAGGGAAGGCGGCTGATGTTGCCTGCCTTCCGTATGATGTTCTTTCAAAAGAGCAGGCAGATGCACTGGCAGTAAATCCGGAATCCTTTATTCACATCATAAAGTCGGAGGTCGATCTTCCGGCGGATACAGATCTGTACAGTGAAGAAGTGTACCAGACTGCAGCCGACAATCTGAACCGGATGAAGCAGGACGGAACCCTGCAGAAAGCGGAAACGCCGGAATACTATGTATACCGGGAGATTGCGCCGGACCATACCCAGACCGGATTTGTCGGAACCGTATCCTGCAGGGAATATGAAACAGGAATCATCAAACGGCATGAACTGACGGTTGCGGAGAAGGAGGATGACCGTACCCATCATATCCTCACCTGTATGGCACAGACCGGACTGGTGTTTCTTACCTATACTGCCGGCGCACAGCTGGCGGACTGCCTGAAGGAAATTACGGCGGAAGAACCGGAAGAAACCTTCGAACAGAACGGAGTGATTCATCAGGTCTGGGCAGTATCCGATCCGGCAATGGTCAGCCGGATCCGGGAAGGATTTCATGATGTAAATGCGCTGTATATCGCAGACGGACATCACCGTGCCGCTTCTTCCTGCCGTGCCGCAAAGCAGCTCGGTGCGGATGATACTGCGGAAGCCGGGCGGTTCATGGCAGCCGCATTCCAGTGTGATGATCTTTCACTGCTTGGCTATCACCGCTATGTAAAGGATCTTAACGGAAGAAGCACCGATGAATTCCTGGATGAAGTAAGAAAAACATTTGATCTTGCGGAAGCGGACGATACCGCGCTGCCGGATGAGGAGTTTCATTTCATCATGTGCCTGCCGGAAAAAACCTATCGGATGCGGCCGCGGGCGAATACGTATGATACGGCGGACAGTGTCGGACGCCTGGATGTGTCGGTTCTGCAGAATTCCCTGCTGGATCCGATTCTCGGGATCCGGGATCCGCGCCGGGATAAGCGCATATCGTTTGTCGGCGGGCAGAGCGGGGCGGCTGAGATCCGTGCCCTGGCGAAACAGGGAGGGGTCGGATTTATTCTGTATCCCACCGGAATCCATGATCTGATTACCGTGGCAGATGACAGCCGCATCATGCCGCCGAAGTCCACCTGGTTTGAGCCGAAACTGCTGAGCGGTCTGTTTGTACACGAACTCTGAAAAACAGTCAGGGTTTCTTCTGACAACAGAAAGAAAACACGATACCTGTGCGGGGTCTGCGGATCCCGCATTTTATCTTGCGGCAGTTGTACAGCGGCAGAAAGCCGGGTATCCACGGCTGGATTATGGCATTTCCTGCCAGGATATCGCCTCCGCAAACAACAGGATGTACGATTTTTGATCATATCGCACCATTTTGATGGATGACTGATAAAATATAGGTAGTTTATCAGCGGGAGAATTACAAAATGGGAGATTTGTATAAGTGCAAAAAGTGCGGGCAGCTCTGTTACGGCGTTTCCGTTTCGGAAGTAGACGGAAACCTCGCGGCGGAAATCCTCAGCACAATTGATAAAGAAGGCATGATCGAAGCTGCAGATTCGATTCCGTTTCTGGATTCGGATTTTTCGCAGTTCCTGCAGAAACGGGTCGGCATCGCAGCCGTCCGTTATGACGCTTATGCGAGTTTTCAGTACGTTCTCAGCAACATGCGCCGTGACAAGGTTGTGATCGGAACCAAGCGGATCGAGGATGGGTATATGGTATTCAGCTGTCCGATCTGCCAGTCGCATGAATTCTTTTCGACGATCGGATCCATTCCGACGACGTTTGAGGAAGGACACTGGGATAATTATGTCGACAGCGACCACAGATGGTACCTCCTGAGTGACGTCAACCAGGGCGGCGGTTCGTTTACGGAACTGGAACGCCGGGAACTGACAAATTATGTGCTCCGGGAAGACCGGGAAGATGCGCAGCTGATCTATGATGACATTATTAAGGAAGCATATGATTCCGTTGTAAAAAAGAAGGCCGGATTCGCGCAGACGAAGGATGTCGATCTGACCCAGTATTTCCGTACACTGATGAATGTCAAAACAGATATTCAGGCGATGGAGAACCGGTTGTTTGATCTGATTCTCAGTCAGCTTCCTGCCGACCGGGAGTTTATCAATTCAACCTGTCGGAAAGAAGAAACGGTCGTAAATGAAATCGACAAGGAAAAGCATCAGATTTTTCAGGAGCTGAAGGAACTGCGCGGGGAACTGGAGTTTCATCTCCGGGAAGACTGGCGTGAGGCAAACGGAATCGTGGTTCCGGAAGAGCCGGTAAAACCGGTGCTTGAAGCACCGAAGGAACCGGAGTTCAAGCAGCCGGGCCTGTTCAACCGGAAAGAAGTCATGAGTGAAAATGATGCGCTTCGGAAGGAATATACCGCACAGGTGGAGAAGTACAATGCCGTGCTTCGTTCGTATTCGGAAGCGATGGACCGGTATCGAGCGGATAAGGAAAACTACGAAAAGCAGAAGGATGAGATTTATCAGCGGGAGCTGAATGCCTGGGAGAACGATCCGGATACGATTGCCCGGAAGAAGAAACTGGAAGAGCTCACCGCCCGGGATGAAGAACTTGATATGATGCTGAAGAATCCGATGGAATATGCCCAGAGGATGCTGGAAAACTCCGGCCCGGCTAAGGTCAAGCGTCTTTATGATGAAGAAATCGAGCGGAATTCTGC
>CAJOLG010000034.1:11551-16710 GCA_905235315.1 uncultured Solobacterium sp.
ACCGAAGCGGACCTGCAGAATGTTCTGTTTGTCTTCCCGAAATATCTTGATATCTTCGCTGTATCAAAGATCTATGAGTATCTCGCATCCGGACGAGTAACCTCATTGACCGGCGCAAACGGTGCCTATACGCTGTATGAGAGTGAGATGCGCAATAACCGCACCCCGGGACTCAACGGCGCCGCAAGAAGGACAGAAAACATCGCTGCGCGCGAGTTTACGATTTATAACGCTCTGACCTCAGTTTCAAAGATCATGAATGAGATCGGTGAGAAAACAGAGGCCGCAGTCACCGAACTGCGTACTTCGACAAGCACCGAAGCAGTCGAAGAATACAGAAACACTGCGGATGCGTTCTATTCCCTGATTGAAGAAGATCTTCGGATCTGTGATGAATACAGCAGCCGCTATATTCCAAAGGATCTGCCGGAAGTGCAGGAAAACGCAGAAGAAGCGGAAGCGCTGCCTGCGGCTGAAGAGACGGATGTGCCGGAAGCGGCGGATCCGGAATCCCCGGAGAGCAGCGACATCCCGGAGACTCCGGAAGCAGAAGAGAATACGGAAGAAACAGCGTCCTCTTCCGATGAAACGGAGGCTGCCCCGGAAGAATCCGCGGACAGATAACGAGCCATGCATCATCCGATCCGTTTTTGGGTGATGCTTTTCTTTATTGCCGGCAGAAATTGAACCTGTAAAAAGATGCAGTAAGAGGTTGTCATGACAGATGTATTGGAAAAAAACAGATGGTTTTATGACCATGAGGTGAGCGGAATGATTCACCGCGAATTTCCGGAATATGAAGACCGCATTGCGGTCGGGATTGCCGGGGAGGGATCGGACTGTCTGGGATATGATGATGAGATCTCCAGAGATCATGATTTCGGTACCGGTGTATGTCTCTGGCTGACAGAGGAAGATATGGACCGTTTCGGCGACCGTCTTTCGGATGCTTACAACAAACTGGTAGACCGGAAAGAACGCGCTTTCTTTACGGAACGTCTCAGGGAACGCAGAGGCGTGATGACCATTCACGATTTTTACTCCGATATTCTGCATGCGGACTGCGATGCCGAACACGGTGTCATGAGCGAGGACACCTGGTATCATCTGGATCATTCGTGTCTCAAAACCGCCACAAACGGAGAAGTATACCGGGATGATCTTGGGGTTTTTACCGCATTCCGGCAGCTCCTGCTGGACTACTATCCCGACCGGGTATGGCGTACCCGGATTGCGGAAGAACTCCATACGTATTCTTCTGCACTGCAGATAAATTATGCGCGGTGTATGACCAGAAGGGATATTGTGGCTGCCGAACTGTGCAGGGCAAAAGGGATTGCGTCAGCGATGGAATTGTTTTTCCTGCTGAATCGGACGTATCCGCCGTATTACAAATGGACCTTTCGTGCCATGACAGAGCTGGATACGGAAGGCGTGTTTTCCGCCCGGATCCGGGAACTGGCAGAGGAAAAAATCCGGCCGGAAGCCTGGGAGGGAAGCAGGTATCATCCGAACCGGCAGAATTATAAAGACCGGATTGTATCTCTGTCCGAAGAGATCGCCTCGGAGATTGACATCCTGCTGGCAGAGAAAAATCTGAGCCGGGTAAGAAGCCGTTATCTCGAAGTGCATGTAGATGATGTGCTGCCGCACGAATGAAAACGCCCGTTTCAGGGCGTTTTTGGGTTCATCTGTCCGGCGGAACTTCCGGTCCGGGAGAGTCGTTTGTCATCAGAATCGTCAGATACAGCTGAACCGATGTATTTGCGTCGCTGAGATCCAGGGAAAACAGTTCCTGGATTTTGTTTATCCGGTAATACAGGGAGTTGCGGTGCAGGTTCATCCGGGCTGCGGTTCGGGGATAATCCATACCGCAGGAAAGCCATTGGTGCAGTGTCAGCAGATATTCCGTGTGATTTTCGAGATCATACTGGCGGATCTTGGACACTGCAGGATGCTCAAACATCCTGTTTTCCGGCCTGCGCATGAGGATGCGCAGAGACTCGGCCGAGAAATCCTGACAGTATTCTTTACATCTGCTCAGACGTCCGTATTCAAGGGCAGCGCATGCCTGTTTCTTCAGAAGCGGGGTCATGGTGAGATCGCTGCACGAATAAGAGATTCCGTAATGATACCCGCGGCTGCGGACCCACTCTGTGTACTGATCTGTGATCACGGTGCGCGGTGCGAGAATGCAGGCGGTATTCTGTTCGGTATAGACCAGGGAGGCATTCTGTTCCAGCAGGAGTCTTTCCCAGTGCGGCTCAGGGGCCAGTTCCGAGGCGATGACAATGTAATCCGTATCGTTCCGAAGCAGACCGCGGTCACACGCAGCGTGGACGGTCTCCGGGGAAACCGGGGCGTGGAACAGCAGGCTGGCATAACGATCGGCATCCCCGGGCCGTCGTCTGCCGATACTGTTAAGATACAGCACCATGGCACAGGCATCGGCGCACGCAAGCAGCGCTTCTTCCATTTCCGCTGTTACATGTTCATCCCGCAGGAGAACGGTAATACTGCCGAGGATTTTTCCGTCCCGGAAAATACCGGTGGTAATGTGCGGGTGATCCTGAAAGAAATCCCAGTTGACGAGAATGACTTTGTGGGGCTGCTCGCTCAGCTGGTCGATCAGATGATGTTTGTGAAACGTATCCAGCAGGGAGGAAGAAACGTAGGTAAAATCTCCCTGACGCACCAGCATTTCATCTTTGGAGCCGGGATCGTAATCCGCAGCGAGAACACGGAATGCATTGTCGGTGATGGATACGGCGGATTCAAAAATGTGGCTGGACGCCTGCTGTACGGCCTCAATGGTCCCTTTCTCCACGGCGAGAAAAAGGTCCCGGTACATATTGTGATAATTCATCATAACTCCTTTGTGCAGAAGCACAAAAACCTGCTCTTGATATTATGCTATAGCGAATCGAAAACCGGTTCAACCGATTCTAGACTGAAATTAGCAAATAATGGGAGTTTACAGGAGGAATAATTATGAAAGGAAACGAACGTTATCCGCATCTTTTTACCCCTTTGCAGATCAAGAGTCTGCAGCTGAAGAACCGGTTCATTGAAGCACCGATGGGCACGTTCTCCGAAGAGGTCAACGGGTATCCGTCACTTCAGCAGATCGAGTATTACCGCACACGGGCGAAGGGCGGCTTTGCCCTGATCATCCCGGAAGCGCAGTTTGTCGTCAGTAAGACAGAGGCCTGGATTGCCCATCAGACCATTGTCGGAACGGCAGACCAGATGCATGGCTGGCTTGCCATTTCGGAAGCGGTTCATTCCGAAGGCGCAAAGATCATGTGGGAGCTCGGCTGCGGCCTTGGAAGAGAAGCACCGGTATTTGTCGGCAACGGAACATCATCCGCTTCGGAAAACCCGCTGTTTTACAATCCGTCTGTTAAGGCACATGCCCTGACTGTCGATGAGATTCACGAAATCGTGGAAGGGTATCGGACGGCTGCGAAACATGTATTGATGGCCGGCGGAGATGCGATTGAGATCCATGCGCATTACGGCTATATGCTTGACCAGTTCATGACACCGATCTGGAATCACAGAGAAGACGAATACGGCGGATCCTTTGAGAATCGGATGCGTCTGGTTACCGAGGCATATGAGGCAGTGCGTTCTGTCGTAGGCGATAATTTCCCGATCTTCATCCGCATGGCAGCCTATCATGACTTTGAAGGCGGAAGAACGCTTGAAGAAAGCAAAGAGATTGTCCGCTATCTCGACAACCTCGGCATCGATGCGTTTGATATCGATCTTGGATGCTATGACAGCGGCAGATGGCTGACACCGGCAATCTATACCGGAGAAGCTTCCATGCTGGGAGCGGCTGCGGAAATCCGTAAAGTCACCGACAAGCCGATT
Organism: uncultured Solobacterium sp.; assembly: GCA_905235315.1. Lineage (GTDB taxonomy): Bacteria > Bacillota_I > Bacilli_A > Erysipelotrichales > Erysipelotrichaceae > Bulleidia. The sequence goes on from CAJOLG010000034.1 coordinate 15,431, forward strand.
TTCAATGCCGGAATGCATTCACCGGAATCCGGTGAAAAGGCACTGGCAGACGGAGTGATCGATGCGGTTATGTTCGGCCGTGCCTCCATCGCAGATCCGAACCTTCCGAATAAGATCTGGGAAGGATGCCGGGACGATGTCAGACCCTGTCTTGCATGCAACACATACTGCTCCGGACATCTGGTGGTAAACAAACCGATTTCCTGTGCGGTCAACGCAGAAGCGAACTATGAACTCTTCTATCACATCGACAAGACGGACGCTCCGAAAAACGTTGTTGTGATCGGCGGCGGCCCGGGCGGAATGGAAGCCGCAAGAGTTGCCGGACTAAAGGGTCATAACGTTACCCTGTATGAAAAGTCCGGTGAACTCGGCGGCACACTGATTCCTGCCGCAAAGCCGGCGTTCAAGAATCGGATCCGTGCATTTACGGCCTGGCAGATCCGCCAGCTTGAGAAGCTGGACAACGTCAGGATCGTCTTCAACCATCCGATTACCGCAGATTCTCCGGAACTGCAGGATGCCGACAGGATTATTATCGCAATCGGCGGTGAGCCGCTGAAACTCCGCATTCCGGGTCTCGACGGAAAGAATGTTGTGCCGGTAATCGATTATCATCTTGACAACAGCAAACTGCAGGGACAGAAGATCCTGGTCATGGGCGGCGGCGCAAGCGGATGCGACTGTGCGCTGGAACTCGCCATGGAAGGCAAGGATGTCACTATCGTTGAGATGATGGATGATGTTGTAAAGGCAATGGTATCCTACACAAAGGTTCCGCTGCTGTATGCATTGAACGAAAACGGTGTAAACATCCGTGTGAATACGAAAGTAACGGAAGTCACAGAAACCGGCGCATGGGTTGAAGCTGACGGTGTGAAGGAATTCATCGAAGCAGATATGATCGTGGATGCCTTCGGTATGAAGCCGAGAAGAAATGAAGCCAATGCGATCTTCAACAAATACGGGCACATTTCTTCCATCATCGGTGACTGCGATCATACCGCACAGATCGGGGAAGCAGTCCGCGGAGGATATTTCGCCGCAAATTCGATTAAATAATCGTACGGAATTAAACAAAGGAACGCTGCTCAGCCTGCCGGAACTTACCGGGGGTTGGGCAGTGTTTATTTCCGTCGGAGTGCAGGTCAACCTGCTGGCTTTCACAGGGCAAAGAAAAACCGCATTGTTATGCGGTTTCTTTGACGGATGGTGCCGCTTGGCAGACTGTTGGATAAGTACTCTTATGTAGTACTAACATGCAATTTATGAGTTCTTAA
>CAJOLG010000035.1 GCA_905235315.1 uncultured Solobacterium sp.
TCAGACCGATGCACAGCGCCTCCACGAAAACCGTGCCGATATAGAAGACCGGGGTCTGCCAGTCGATGTCACGCCGCCGGATAAGGAACGCACAGCACAGCAGGATCAGGATCGCGCAGGTGCTGCCGATCGTGCTCGGATACTGACCGAGGAACATCTTTCCGAGTCCGCCGTACTGTGAGATGAAGGAAGCGAAATTGCCTTTCGGGATCATCCATCCCAGAGAACTGGCGGCCTGTGTCGGCGTTGCGCCGGTCGCGAAATCCGTATTGTAGCTCGAAGCGAAGTTGCCCATGATGAGGGCTGCACCGAAGGCTGCCGGGTTGAAGATGTTCTGCCCGAAGCCGCCGAAAACAAGCTTTCCGAAGAAGACCGCAAGAATCGTGCAGACCGCCATCGCAAAGTAGGAGGTGTCGATCCGGGAGATCAGTACGAGAATCAGCGCTGTAATGATCGAGAAGGAAGACTTCATATCTTTGATGATGTCTTCACTCTTGCGGATCTTGAAGAATACTGCGTCCGTTGCGAGCGCAGCCACAACCGCATCACATGCCAGCAGGATCACGCGGAGACCGTACCGTGCTCCGTATGCGGCGCTGTAGTAGATTACACCGTAGAGAAGAACAGCGAGCAGACAGAGCCCGAGATCCCTCATAATCCCCGGGGTGCTCTTCTCATTGCGATAGTTCGGTGAGGGATTGAATGTAAATTTCATGATTTCTCTTTCCCTCCCTTATTTCACCAGCGCCATATAGCGCTTCGCTCTGCGGATGCCTTCTGTCACATCCAGTTTGGACGGGCAGATATAAGTGCACAGACCGCACTCGATGCAGTCCATAATGCTGAGTTTTTTGAGGCTGTCGATATCTTTTGCCTTTTCGCACATGTTGATGCGCACCGGCACAAGTCCGGACGGACATGTTTCCGTGCACTTGCCGCAGCGCAGGCACTTGACTGAGAACTCTTCCCGGTGCTGAAGGATGGTAAGCCCGTTATTTGCGATGCCGATGACAAACTGGTCATTCGGAATCGTGCGTCCCATCATCGGGCCGCCCGCGATCAGCAGACAGTCCTCACCGACATAGCCGCCGCACTGCTTTACAACCTCGGATGCCGGAGTTCCCACCGGAACGATCACGTTCTGCGGCTCCTTTACCCCATCGCCGGACACGGTCAGATACTTTGCGGTGATCGGCATACCGTTTTTCATGGCATTGCCGAGCGCGATGCAGGTGCTGACGTTATTGAGAATACAGCCGGCTTCTGCGGGCAGACGGTCATACCGTTTGCCGGTAAGCATATAGATCAGGGTGCGCTCCCAGCCCGCCGGATAGATATCCGCGACTTCCGCAACCTCGATCGGTGTTCCGTCAAACTGCTGATGAAGTACTTCAATCAGGTCTTTTTTGTCTTCTTTCACTGCGATCATTCCTTTCGGAGCAGTCGACAGTTTCAGAAGTGCAAGTGCGCCTTCCCGCATCAGTTCGGGGTTTGCCATGGCATTGGCATAGTCCGCGGTCAGATACGGTTCGCACTCTACTGCGTTGATGATGAAAAGCTCGATACCTTCCGGCTTGGTGTACTTGTTAAACGTAGGAAATCCGGCACCGCCGAGGCCGGCCATGCCTGCGCCTTTCACAAAATCAAGGATCTCTTCCCTTGTCGCGGTCTCGTAATCAAACTCTTTAAACGCACGGGCCGCTGTATGTTTGTGATCATTCCGGATGTGAATATGATCGCCCGGTTTCAAGGCGCCTGTCATACGCTTCTCGATTCCCGCTACTGTGCCGGAAACGGGTGAAAAGATCGGCACATACCAAAACCCGTCGGTGGGTTCCCCGATTCTTTGCCCGACTTTGACTTCATCTCCTTCTTTGACAAGCGGTGAGCAGGCCGCTCTGCCGTTCACAAGGGGAATGTAAAGGTCATCCGGCTCTTCCAGGACAAGAACTTCCTTGTGTGCGGTAAGTTCTTTGTGTCCATCCAGATGAAATCGCATCGGTCCGGTTAAAATAGACATATGTTCTTTCCTATCCTCTCTTGAAACTATCAAAATTATATCATTATATAAGCGCAAGGATGTATACGCTTTCATTCAGATTGTGCGAAACCCCCTTATGCTAAAATAAATACGCCATGAAACTCAGAATGTTTTTGACAGCGGCACTGGCCGCCGGGATGCTTTCCGCCTGTGCAGAAAGCGCACCGGCAGGCCCTTCCGTTCAGACATTTCAGAATGTCAGTGTGGATTCTGGCTTCGATACCGTGATTACGCTGATCGAGCAGACCGATGATCAGGAAGCCTTTCAGTCGCACTACAGCGAAATGTGCGAACAGTTCCGCCGATACAACAGCCTGTTTGATATCTATAACAGCTATGAAGGCGTCGCAAATCTCAAGACGGTCAATGACAGCGCCGGTCTTTCTCCCGTAACGGTCAGCGAAGAGCTGATTGACCTGCTTCTGCAGGCAAAAGAGATCTATGAACTCTCGGACGGCGCATTTGACATCACAATGGGTTCCCTCCTTCAGGTATGGCACCGGTACCGGGAAGCCGGCATCACCGCCAATGAAGAAGGCAGATACGGAGAACTTCCGACGGAGGAAGAGCTCGCTTCCGCAGCGGCCTTCCGCGGATTTGACCATGTCATCATTGATGAAGAGGCCTGCACGGTATTTATCGATGATGCCCGGGTCGCGCTCGATGCCGGCGGAATCGCAAAAGGATTTGCGGCAGAGCGCACCGCACTCGCGCTGGAACAGGCAGGGGCGGATCACGCGGCTGTCAATGCCGGAGGAAACAACCGGACGATCGGGGCGAAAGCGGACGGAAGCACCTGGAATGTCGGCATCCAGAATCCGGACGGACAGGGAAGTCTCTTTATCGTGCGTGTTGCCGGCACAAACAGTTTTGTGACCAGCGGGGACTATGAGCGCTATTATCTTGCGGAAGACGGGATAAAAGAACATCACATTATCGATCCCGCCACAAACAGGCCGGCAGACCGCTGGCGCTCGGTAACCGTCATTACGCCGGACAGCGGAGCGGCGGATGCCCTGAGTACCGCCCTGTTTGTGCTCTCCTACGAAGACGGGGAGGCGCTGCTGAAAAAATACCGGGATAAAACCGGAGATTCTGCGGAAGCGATCTGGATCGCCATGCAGGAAAAAGCCCCGGATGCGCCGCGTTATCAGAAACTCGGCATCTACCGGGTCATCTGGTCAGACGGCCTGGACGGCTGTCTGGTATTCAACTGATTTCCTTACATCCGGAGGTCCCTGGGATCTCCGTTTTTCTTTCTGTACAGGACCTGCAGGATACACGGTTCTCAATTCGGTTATAATGATTGTAATTATGAAGTCTCTGTTCAGCGAAAAACTGAAAAAACGCGTTTATGAAACGATTGAAATCGGCAACCGCAATGATACCGTGAGCCATTCCTTCGATATTTTTCTGACGGTTGTCATTGTGCTCAATATCCTCGTCATGGTTCTTCAGACATTTGAGGAGCTGAACCGGTTCGCGCCGCTGTTCAATTTCGTTGAAATATTCACGCTCTGTGTGTTCCTCATCGAATACTTCCTGCGGTTATGGACCGCGACATACCGGTATCCCGGAAAGTCCCAGCTTGAGGCCATGGTGGCGTTTATGCGTTCCTGGGACGGCATCATCGAACTCCTGACGATTCTTCCGTTCTTCTTCCTGTCCGGATTTGTGGTGTTCCGGATGCTGAGAGTGGTTCGCGTCTTCCACCTCTTCCGCATCAATTCAACCACGGACAGTTTTCATGTCATTGCCAGCGTTCTCTATGAGAAGCGGAATCAGATCGCAAGTTCCATCTTCATTATCTTTGTCCTCATGCTGGCAAGCTCGTTATCCATGTATTCCATCGAACATCCGGTACAGCCGCAGGCGTTTAGGAATGCCCTCTCCGGCATCTGGTGGAGTATGTCTGCCATTCTTACGGTCGGCTACGGCGATATCTATCCCATCACAACGGCCGGCCGGATCCTCGGCATCCTGATTTCGTTCCTCGGGGTCTGTGTGGTGGCGATCCCCACCGGTATTATTTCCGCCGGCTTTGTGGAACAGGCAAGAAAAGCAGAGCTGGATCCCTCTTCGCTCGAATCCCACATCAATTCGGTGATCGTTGATATCGATTCGCTCTGGAAAGGAAAAACCATCGGCGAAGTCGAAGCGATGACCGGTCTGAAGATCGTGGTTCTCCGGCGCGGCGATATTGTCATTCTGCCGAAGAAAGAGTTTGTCATTGAACTGAAAGATCAGCTGCTCACCCTTACGGAAACCGACTTCGACCAGCCGAAAGATACCGCAGCGGAAGCAGATAACATGCAGCGCAGCTGAATCCGGACTGCGCTTTTCTTTATCAGCAGGAATGATTATGGCACAACGGATTGTTCACTATTTACTTGCATGCAGAATGGCGGACTGCTGTCCGGCGGCTGACCGGCAGCGTTTTCTTGCGGGCAGTCTGCTTCCCGATGCGTATGTGTCCCCGAAAGACCGCGACAAAACGCATTACCGCATCCTGGCCGGGACCGCCAGAATGTATGACTTTGAACGGTTCCGTACGGAGTACCGTGACCATGTCCTGAACGACGATCTCTACCTCGGATATTATCTTCATCTGGTCGAAGATGCGGTTTACCGTCATTTTCTGTGGAGCGGCGGGTATGAACGGCCGGCAACCCCGGAACAGGCAGCACAGATTCACCGGGATTACCGTATTCTGAACGCCTATTTTATCCGGACCTATGACCTCCGGAATGAGCTCACCGTAATGCCCTCCCTTGCGGGGGAGCCCCTTTCCGAGCACATGCGGCTTTCCGCAGAACAGATCGCAAACGAACTGCAGGCGGATTTCACGGACACTCTGACCGGAACCTTTCGCTATGTCAACGAAGCCATGATGGAACAGTATATTGCCAGGGTGTTTCCGATATGCCTGCAGGAAATGCAGGAAATCCGAAACGGCCGGTTTTCCCTGGACCCGCGGACTTACGCCTATCATACGGAAACGCCGAAATAGGGATCCTGCCCGTTCCGGCCGGTTTCATCAGGTTTTTTTATTGCGGCTGCCGCGTTATTGAACTGCAAAAAAGACCTCCCTGTATCAGGAAGGTCCTGTTATTGGAATGAATTCTTACGCACCCGGTTTGCCGAGGAGCTTGAACATGTTCTTCTTGTATACTTCTACACCCGGCTGGTTGAACGGGTTGATGTACAGCATATAGCAGGTCATCGCCGTTGCCTTGAAGAACCAGTAGCACTGATAGCCGAAGCTGTATGCGCTCATATCGGGAATCGAGATCTGGAGGTTCGGAACGCCGCCGGTTTCCACATGCGCTGCCAGGGTGCCCTGCATTGCCATCTTGTTGATCCAGTCAAGGTTCTTGCCCGCAAGATAGTTCATGGTGTCGAGGTTCTCCGGGTCATTGGGAACGACTGCGTCAAGCATCGGCTTTTCAACCTGGAGAAGGGTCTCGAAGAGCACCTTCTTGCCGTCCTGGATAAACTGACCAAGGGAATGCAGATCGGTGGAGAAGGTTGCGGAATCCGGCAGGATGCCCTTTCCGTCTTTGCCTTCCGATTCGCCCATCAGCTGCTTGAACCACTCACCGAGGCAGTTGAGCTGCGGTTCATAGGTCACAAACATTTCAACGTCATATCCCTGATTCTGCAGGATACGGCGGGCAACCCCATAGCGATATGCGTCATTCTTCGCAAGATCATCGGTATTGAGATCATTGTATGCCGCAAGGAAGCCTTCCATGACAGCGTTGATATCAACTCCCATCAGCGCCATCGGCACAAGACCGACCGGTGTCAGAACCGAGTAGCGGCCGCCGATATCATCAGGAATTACATAGCTGTCATAGCCTTCCTTGTCCGCCAGCGCCTTGAGTGTTCCGCGCGCTTTGTCCGTTGTCGCAATGATGCGTTCTTTTGCGCCGTCCTTGCCGTATTTGCGCTCCATGAACTGCTTGAGCAGGCGGAAAGCCAGCGCGGTTTCGGTTGTCGTTCCGGACTTGGAGATGACATTGAGAACAACTTCCTTGTCCTTGATATGGTTCAGTACCTGGCTGATGTAGGTGCTTGAGAACGTATTTCCGACGAAGATCACTTCCTTATCGTTATCCGGATAAAGACCCTGGATCATCTCAATCGCTGCCCGGGCACCCAGATAGGATCCGCCGATACCGCAGACTACAACACAGTTTGCTTTGTCCTTCAGACGGTCTGCCATGGCGAGGATACGCGCAAACTCTGCCTTGTCGTAGTTGAGCGGCCAGTCGACCCAGCCGAGAAAATCGTTTCCGGCGCCGGTCTTCTCATGAATCATTTTGTGGATCCGTGTGACTTCTTCCTGATAGGATTCGATTTCTTCTTTCAGGAACGCCTGGGTGGAATCAAACTTCATCATACTTTGTATTCTCCTTCTTCTGCTTCTGAAATCCATTGTTTCATCATACTGGCAATGGACGAAAACCCGATGTGACTGACCGGCAGTTCCGCTTTCTGGTTCAAGGGTCTTCTGCGGCCTCTGGAATGCGTTTTATGCAGTGCCTTCAGGGAAAGCCTTGCCTGATTGGACGCAGCGTCAAAGTCAATAATCTTTACGGCAATCGTGTCGCCGACTTTCACATACCGGCTGATGTCTCTGACATACCCGTCACTGATTTCCGAAATGTGAATCAGACCGCATGTCTGTCTGTCCAGCATCACAAATGCGCCGTAGGGCTGAATGCCCGTGACTTTGCCTTCTACCGTCTGTCCGATCCGATACTGCATGCGCTACTCCTATTGGTCATTTTACCACTTAGAGTACCGGTGTGCTATACTCTCATGTGAGGCAAAATGTATGATTAAGACGATGTATCCGTTCTGGTCGGCAATTCTGTCCGCTGTGCTCGCACAGCTGCTCAAACCGATCATCTACTACGCAAAAACCGGAAAGTGGAACCTGAAGATGATCAAAGACAGCGGCGGGATGCCCAGCTCCCATACCGCGCTGGTCACTGCCCTGGCTTTATCGGTCGGTCTTCAGGAACAGTTCAGTTCCACGATCTTCGCCGTAACAGCTGCCCTTGCGGTCATTGTCATTTACGATGCCGCAAATGTGAGATATTATAGCGGGCAGAACATCCGGGTTACGCAGCAGCTGGTCAAAGATGTGCAGGATGAACTGAACACGGAATTCACCGATCCGATCTATCAGATCAAGCTGAAAGATGTTCTCGGCCATAAATGGATGGAAGTGGTCGGCGGAGCCCTCCTCGGCGCGTTTATCGCAATCGTCTTCCATTACGGGTTATAGGAAATAAAAGAACACAAGAGGTGTTATAGGAATGAGCGAAACAGTAACAGCTACAGGCAGTGATGTGCTCGAGCGCATCGAAAAAACCATCAACAAGATCCGGCCGTATATTCAGCAGGACGGCGGAGATGTGGAACTGGTCGACTATCAGGACGGGGTCGTAACCGTGCGGATGCTGGGAGCGTGCGCCGGATGTATGGCGCTTGACGCAACCCTTACCGACGGAATCCAGGCAATCCTTCTGGATGAGGTTCCCGAAGTCAAGGAGGTAAAGCTTGACACCTCCGGTTTTGGCGAGACATGGAATCCCTACTACTGATTCCATCCAGAGGTGCAGTTCATTCATGATTTGATATAAAATCCGGATTTTCTCCGGATTTTTCAGTTTTTTTCTGTTTTTTTGATTTATTTTTCGGTTTTTCGGTGTTTTTCCGAATTTTTTATTGCATTCTCACGGTTTTCGAAGAAAATTGAACTCATAAAGGAGAATTTCATTATGGAAAAGCCTTTTGAAGAGTTCGGTTCGCTGGTTTTCTCCGAGTCGATGATGAAAGAGCGGCTTCCCAAGCCGGTCTATCTGTCATGGAAGAAAACCGTGGCCAATGAAGGTACACTTGACCGCCCGACTGCGGATTCCATCGCACACGCGATGAAGCGGTGGGCACTTGAAAACGGTGCGACGCATTATACGCACTGGTTCCAGCCGCTGACCGGAACCACCGCCGAAAAGCACGATGCGTTTCTCGATCCCGACAGCCTCGGGGAGCCGATGACGCACTTCTCCGGGAAGAACCTGATCAAGGGAGAACCGGATGCCTCCAGTTTTCCAAGCGGCGGACTGCGTGCGACATTTGAAGCGCGCGGCTATACCTACTGGGATGTAACAAGCCCGGCATTCATCAAGGACGGAGTTCTCTGCATTCCGACCGTATTTGTCTCCTATAACGGGGAGTCCCTCGACAAGAAGGACCCGCTGCTCAAATCGATCAAAGCGGTCTCCCAGGCAGCCACCCGTGTGGTAAACCTCCTCGGCGATAAAGATGTGAAATCATGCATGCCGGTCGTCGGACTCGAACAGGAATACTTTCTGATCGACCGGGAATACTTTGACAAACGTCCGGACCTGCGCCTGACCGGACGCACGCTGTTCGGTGCCCCTGCCTCCAAGGGTCAGGAGCTCTCCGACCATTACTTCGGCGCCCTTCCCGGACGTGTTTCGGAATTCATGAAAGACGTCAATCATGAACTCTGGAAACTCGGCATCTATGCCAAGACCGAGCACAATGAGGTCGCTCCGGGCCAGTTTGAACTGGCGCCGGTCTACACCTCCTGCAATATGGCAGTGGATGATAACCAGCTCACCATGGAGATCCTCACCAAGACTGCGGCCAAGCACGGCCTTGCCTGCCTGCTTCATGAAAAGCCGTTTGAGGGAATCAACGGATCCGGCAAGCATAACAACTGGTCGCTTACGACCGACGCCGGACAGAACCTGTTCTCGCCCGGAGACAAGCCGGCGGAAAACATCCGCTTCCTGCTGTTTGTCTGTGCCTTTATCCAGGCGGTCGATGAAAACGCGGTTCTGCTGCGAATGAGCGCCAGCTGTGCCGGAAACGATCACCGTCTGGGTGCTGACGAAGCACCTCCCGCGATTATCTCGATTTACCTCGGCAGCTATATTGAACAGATTCTTTACGGCATCTATATGGGCAAAACGTCAAAGAAGGAGAAACGCAACACCGAATTCAGCCCGATTTCGGGTCTCTCCTATATCCCGCATGACAACTCCGACCGCAACCGGACTTCCCCGGTCGCATTTACCGGAAACAAGTTTGAATTCCGTATGCTGGGATCTTCCATGTCGGCGGCGGTTGCCAATACAGTGATCAACGCGATCATGGCGGATTCGCTCAACCGTGTTGCGGATGAACTGGAAGGCATCAAATATCTCCAGGATGTCCGGGCAAAAGCCCTCGACATCTGCCGCGATATTATCGATAAACACAAACGTGTACTGTTCTCCGGTGACGGCTATTCCGACGCCTGGGTCAAGGAAGCTGCCCGCCGCGGCCTTCCCAATGTCCGGTCGTTCATCGAAAGCATTGAAGTTCTCGATGATGAAAAGACCGTTGCGATGCTGACGGGGCTTGGGATTTATTCCGAAAAGGAACTGGCTGCCCGCAAGGCAATCTATGCCGATCAGTACGTTTCGATCATGGGGATCGAAGTCAAGACGATGCTGTCGATGGTGCGCAAGCATGTACTTCCTGCGATGAGCGAAGAACTGAAGTTCTACGGGGAGACCATGCAGACAGTGACAAAACCCCCGAAATATATCAAAGACCGCGTCAGTGAACTTGAAAAACTGATTGACCTTGTCTACACCGGTACACAGAAGCTGGAAAAGGAATACGCAGAAGTCCGCGCGATCACATCAAGCGAGAAGGCAGGTCTCAGAATCTATAACGAAACCTCGGTCCTGATGAAGGAACTGCGCTCCGCAGTCGACCGCTATGAGGCAATCGCCTCCGACCGATTCTACCGGCTTCCGGGCTATGAGGAAATGCTGTTCTCTCTCTGATATCAAAACAAAGACGCTTCCGGACGTTCCGGCAGCGCCTTTTTTACGCAGAAAGAATTACATAAAACCCTGCCGCAGCAGGGTTTAGTTGTACAGCAGAAACCAATGTGGTTTCGATCAGTCGAGATACGCAGCCGCCTGCTCACCGGCGATGCGGCCGAAGACAATGAAATCTGCGACAGCGTTTCCGCCGAGACGGTTGGCGCCGTGAACACCGCCGGTAACTTCACCGGCTGCGAAGAGACCCGGAATCACCGTGTCATCTGCGGTCAGTACCTGGCAGTCCGGACTGATTTTCAGACCGCCCATCGTGTGGTGGATACCCGGCTGTACGGTAAGCGCATAGTACGGGCCTTCCAGTTTCTCAGCGAATGACGTTCTTCCGAAGTCGGGGTCTTCCTTTGCCTCAACGCAGGAATTCCATTTCTCCAGTGTTTCCGCAAGTACGGCACCGTCGATTCCCATTTCCTTTGCGAGATCTTCTGCCGTGTCACCGGTTACGGTCCATCCCTTGGAAACATAGCCCTGGATAACTGCGCTTGCGTCATACATCTTCTGGTCAACAATCAGCCATGCGTAACCGCCGGTCTGGTTGTTTTCCGCATCGGAAACTTTGTCACGGGTGGAGACTTCGTCATAGAACCGGACGCCTTCCGCATTGACAAGGATCGCACCGTCACCGCGGAGACCTTCGGTAATCAGGTTCGCAGAGCCATCTTCCGCAACATGTACGGTCGGATGAAGCTGAATCTGATCCATATCTACCGTAGCTGCACCGACTGCTTCGCCCATTGTAATACCCTGGCCGAGGATACCCGCCGCATTGGTGGTAATATATCCGTCGAGTTCGGGATGATTCTGCGCAACAACCATCTCGTTGTTTGCGCCGAAGCCGCCGGACGCAATGACAACAGCCCCTGCCTTGACGGTAACTTTGCCGCCTTTGGCGGTTTCCGCTTCAATGCCTGCCGCCTTGCCGCCGTCCATGATAATGGAGGTCGCAGTTGTATTGAACAGAACTTCAATACCGCGGTCATTGAGATTCTTTTCGAGAATCGGAATCACATATGCGCCGACAGAAATAGTCTGGCCTTCCGCGTTGACCGGACGATGGATACGCTTGACACTGGCACCGCCGAATGCGCCGACGTTGTGGAGTTCTGCGCCGATCTCATCAAGCCAGTCGATTGCGTCTTCGCTCTTTTCTGCGAGCACCTTTACGAGTGCCGGATCATTGAGACCTTTGCCGCCGATCATGGTGTCAAGTTCAAACAGTTCCGTGGAGTCAAAGTAGCCTTCCGGCGATGCCTGGTAAGCATCCCACTGCTTCTGAACCGCTGCCGTGAGTTCTTTGACGGTTTCCTCGTTGGTTCCGGTGAACTCTGCGGCAGATGCGAGCGTCTTGTCGACACCGGCATTCTCGCCGAATTCATTTTCATCCTGGAAGACTGTCTTTGCGGCATTCATACCGCCGGTGGAACGGACAGAGTTGCCGCCGACCATGGACTGGCTTTCCACGATAATGACTC
>CAJOLG010000036.1 GCA_905235315.1 uncultured Solobacterium sp.
CTGAAAAATCCGGATACCCTGCTGTATGAACAGCATGACGGATTCTTCCGGCTTCCCCATGTGGATATCAATCAGATTCCGATCACGGACTTCCCTCTTTACAGCCACTGGACCTATGACCGGATCTACCGCAATGACATGATCAAGCAGCCGGATGTTCTGATGCTGATGCTGCTGTTCAATTCCTCCTTCAGTGAAGAAGAGCTGCGCGCAAACTACGAGTTCTATGAGCCGAAGTGCATTCATGAAAGTTCCCTTTCGCCCTCGGTTCACTCGATCCTTGCCTCCCAGCTCAAAAAACGGGAAGAAGCCTCTGATTTCTTCCATTTCGCCACCCGAATGGATCTTGACAACTATAACCGCAATACCCGCGAAGGTCTTCATACGACATCCATCGCAGCTGCCTGGATGAACATTGTATACGGCTTCGGCGGAATGCGGAGCGACAGCGACATTCTGTCCTTTACACCGTCAATTCCGCAGAACTGGAACAGTTATTCCTTCCGTGTCACCTATCATGGTCAGGTTATTGAACTGAAGGTGGAAGCGGATCAGGTAACCATGCATCTTCTCTCGGATCAGCATGTAACGGTGAAGGTCTACGGCAAAGAGTATGAACTGAGCAGGGAAAATACTGTCATCCCTGTCGCAGAGGAATGGAAAGCGTAATATGAACGGTGTGATATTTGATCTCGACGGCGTACTGGTATCGACGGATGAACTTCATTACCAGGCATGGGTCCGTCTTGCGGATGAGCTCGGCATCGTCGGTTTTACAAAGAAAGACAACGAACGGCAGCGCGGCGTAAGCCGCATGGAATCGCTGGAGGTTCTTCTGGAGAAAAGTGACAGGCAGTATACACCGGAAGAAAAAACAGAGCTGGCTGAGCGAAAGAATTCCTATTTTAAAGAAAGCCTGAACTCGCTGACGCCGGACGATCTTCTGCCGGGTGTGCTGGATAGTCTTAAGATGCTGAAGGAACGCGGAATCAGGACGGCGGTCGGCTCCGCCAGTAAAAATGCGTCATACATCCTGGAGCGTATCGGTATCGAGCCGCTGCTGGATGAAGTGGCCTCCGGTCTCGATGTCACAAAATCAAAACCGGATCCGGAGATATTTCTGGTCGCTGCCCGAAAGCTGAATCTTCCTCCGGAGGAATGCCTTGTCGTTGAGGACGCTGCCGCCGGAATTGAAGCGGCGAAGCGCGGCGGTATGCTCTCGCTTGCGGTCGGTCCTCTTTACGAAACCATCGGCGGCACATTCTGTGCCAGAGACCTCTCCCGTGTAACGGATTGGGATACGATCCTGAGCCGGTAACCTGCACGCAGGATTTTCTGACCCGCAGACTCTGGAAGCTTCATTGAATCCGGAGCCTGCGGGTTTTCCTTCCGGACATGGGAATAATGTATTTGACACACGGAAAACGAAACGTATAATTAGTCGCGTAAGACAAGGGTGTCTTTGGTGAATGGGCTTTCTGACACCCTTTTTCTGTTTTTTGGAAACACCTTCAACAGAAACGGATCCGGCTTCCCCTTTGATTCGGGAATCACGAACCGGCAGAACAGACAGAATGACGGAGGAGCGTAGATGAGTATTCATGAAGAATGCGGGGTATTCGGCGTCATGGCGGATCATCCGTTCAATGCGGCGGAATACTGCTATTACGGATTGTTTGCCCTGCAGCACCGGGGACAGGAAAGCTGCGGTATTTCAGTCAACGATGACGGACTGTTTGTTTCCCATAAAGACCTTGGTCTTGTCAGTGAGGTATTTTCCAAAGATATTCTTTCTTTGTTTCCGGACGGCAGTATGGCAGTTGCACATACGCGTTACGGTACTACCGGCGGCACAAACCGGCGGAACTGTCAGCCGATTGAGGTGAATCATCAGAAAGGTCATATGGCGATTGCGCATAACGGAAATCTGTCCAATGCGGATCACCTTCGCTCCGTACTGGAACTGTCCGGAGCCATTTTTCACACGACAAGCGATACGGAAATCATCGCCTATATTGTCACAAAGGAACGTCTGACTGCCCCCTCCATTGAGGATGCGCTCAGTTCCGCGATGTACACCCTGGAAGGGGCGTACTCCCTGATTCTGATGTCGCCCCAGAAACTGATCTGCGCGAGAGATCCGTATGGCTTCCGGCCTCTGTGTTACGGAAAAACAGAAGACGGCGTTTATGTGGCAGCTTCGGAAAGCTGCGCGCTGACGGCAGTCGGTGCCTCCTTTATACGCGACGTAGAACCGGGCGAGATTCTGATTTTCACACCGGACGGCGTTGTTTCCCGCCGCGAACACTGCGGGCAGAAAGAAAAGAAGCTCTGCGTGTTTGAATATATCTATTTTGCAAGACCCGACTCATCGATTGACGGCTGTTCTGTACATGCGGCGAGAGTCAAAGCGGGAGAAATCCTGGCCGAAAAACATCCGGTGGACGCTGACATTGTCATCGGTGTTCCCGATTCCGGACTGGACGCAGCCCTCGGTTACAGCAGGGCCTCCGGGATTCCCTACGGAATCGGTCTGATCAAGAATAAATATATCGGCAGGACGTTCATTGCGCCGGAAAACCGGCTCAATCAGGTGAACATAAAACTGTCGGCAGTGGAACATGCAGTAAAGGGCAAACGCGTTGTCCTGATCGATGATTCCATTGTGCGGGGCACGACAAGCGGACATATTATTTCGCTTCTGAGAAATGCCGGCGCAAAGGAAATCCACATGCGCATTTCCGCCCCGCCCTTTCTCCATCCGTGTTATTACGGAACCGATATCGACTCCACAGAACATCTGATTGCGTGCCATCATTCCGCCGCTGAAATCGCGGAAATGATCGGGGCTGATTCCCTTGGATATCTTCCGGTTGAAAGTCTGTCCGAACTGATCGGAAGTCCGCATTACTGCAGTGCCTGCTTTGACGGAAACTATCCGACAGCGATTCCGACCGGTACCGGAAGGAATCACTTTGAGCAGCGGCTGTCCGAACAAAAAGACCGATAACCGGGGAAGTGTTTCCCGGGACGAGGAAACGGAACGGAGAATCCGGCGTTCCGTTTTTATTTTTCCCCTGACGGCGTGTTTCTCACCGCAATGAAAACGGGCTCCGAAGAGCCCGGATACCGTACGATAAAACCATCTTTTCCGTTTCATCGTGCTTCGTATCAGTTTTGAATTTTGTCTTTGCAGAGCCCGGATTATTCCTGTTCTGTCGGGCCGGCAGAATTCTTGATGACCGATTCAATTCCGTTTTTGCAGGAACGCATGGACTTGTATCCTTCGCTGACACCGATGATCTGTCCGTTCTTTGCCTTCAGACGGAAGCGGATCTCTCCTGCCTTGTCGGTATAGATCTCAAACTTCGGGTTCTTTTCCTTTTTGAATCCTTCAGCCGTCTGGTCTTCGATCGCCGCAATCGGTGCGTTTGCGGCAACGGAAGCGATTCCGTTTTTGCATGATTTCAGGGACTTGTACACTTCGGATGAGAGGATGACTTCGCGGTTCGCTGCTTTGAGATCGAATTTGATTCCTGTGTTTGTACTGCGGATAACGAATTTACCCATTGCCATAAATTATTTTCTCCTTACATGCATTCTCGATGCATTCCAATTGTTAAGAAAATTATATCCGTTTTTTTCTGATTCATTCATGTATTTTCTCTTAATGTGCATGTATTTTATCCGGGATCTCTGACATTTGCTGTAATTCAGAAGAAGCGGTGTCTTTCATCCCGTTCGTTTTGCTTTATATCCTGAGTTCTGTTCCGAAGTGTTCATCGTTTCCGATCAGGATCAGATAGTCGTCCTCTCCCGGAGCGGTCCTCCGGCTGAGTTCCGGATTAAACCGATACTCTCCCTGGAAGTTGATATACCCGATCAGGATGAACTGGTATCGCAGGCAGATCTGCCGCAGCCTGCCTACGGTATAGGAACCTGCCGCATTCAGATACTTTGCCTTGATCAGACAGATTTCATTTCCTTCATGAGATAACAGTTCCGCGAACACCGGAAGCAGTTCCGGGCTCTCCGCAAGCTGGGTAAGAAAGAGCGAAGCCATGTTGGAGCCCACCACAAAGTCGGTGCTGTCATCTCCCTCCACCAGAACCTGGTTTGCCTCTTTATGAAGTTCTGCCGTGATATTGAACGACAGGTTATATCGCTCCCGGATATCCCGCAGACGCAGCAGCAGGAAGCTGGTGCGCATATCATCGCGTTCATCGTCATCGGAATGATAGCTCAGGATAATAAAATGATGATATTTCTCTGCCAGCCCGAGCAGCGCTTCTTCATCCAGTACAGGCTTCTGCACGGTTTCGATACGGAGCTTCGGGAACTGTGCCTTCAGCTTCTCTGTTTCTTCCGGTTCTGTCTGCGGATTTACAATCAGCACCTCCCGGACATGAGCAGGCAGTTCCCGCAGGATGATCTTAAGAGATTTGTTGGATCCGAAGATGCATACCTTGGCGAGAAGTCTCGGCCCGAGGATTCCGCTGTGGCTTTCCGAACTTTCAAACGCCGAAGACGCGGTCTCTGTCAAGGAATAACTGTTTCTGGTTTCTGCGAAGATGAGAATATCATCGCTTTCCTCAAGCAGTGTCAGCCGCGGGGGATTCAGATAGATTTTCCCGTCCCGCGCATAGCCGAGCGGCACCGCCCTATCCAGTCTTGCGGAAAGCGTTTCAAAAGACAGCCCGCCCACGTTGTCAATGTGAGTCAGATAGAATTCATTGCCTTCATAGCAGAATATCTCACGGAAAACATTTGACAATCCGGGCTGTGTGCACGACCGCGCGATCATCATCGCAATTGTGTCATCGGTATGCAGGGTAAAAATGTTATGTTTCTTCTCAAATGTCCTTGGCAGACGGTATTCCTCCTGGAAAATGATTCCGTTGATCCGGACCTTGTCGGTATCGTCAATGATCGTTGACAGCGCAAGAAGAATCTTTGTCACCCGGGGATTGGACGTCGGGCTGATGATGATTGATTTTGCGTCTTTTACCGCAAGGCGCTCCAGCGCATTCGGGTCGAAGATATCGATACTGCGGCAGATGATTTTTACGTTCTTATGGAGTTCGATGTTGTCCTGGATCAGCTGCTCCATCTCATCCTTTTCCATCTCTCCCGCCGCGACGATCGTACACGGCTCCTCCGCAGCCGCAAGCACCAGCTCTCGCAGAAGGGTGTATTCGCCGGAGTAAAACCCGATCACCACAATATGCCCGCTTTCCAGCACAGCGGAGTTTCCCCGCCGCAGACTGACCACTTTTTCTTCAATCATACTGGTGATGATACCGATCAGGATGCTGGTAAAAAGGATGCCGATAACCGCAATGACAGCCATGCATAACAGGTAAGCAGTCTGCGGCGGATCCCCCGGATCATACTCGGGCATCCAGGCATTGATCAGTGTGACGTAACCGTTCCAGAGGTTGGTAAAAAAACTGCCCGGCTCCCGCATGAAAACGGTCATGATACAGATGACAAAGAATACCAGCAATACGGAAGTGACAATGAGCAGAAGAATAAGGTTA
Organism: uncultured Solobacterium sp.; assembly: GCA_905235315.1. Classification (GTDB taxonomy): domain Bacteria; phylum Bacillota_I; class Bacilli_A; order Erysipelotrichales; family Erysipelotrichaceae; genus Bulleidia. The sequence continues at coordinate 5,541 of CAJOLG010000036.1, forward strand.
TGACTCCCTCTGGCCATGTAATTATCGAAGCGATACTGCAGTCGTTCCCTGAAAGACGGTTTTTCCATGATAGTTCCCCTGATATTGTGAATGACAACGGAAATGAACAGATTCTGTTTTCATTGTACCGCATGGTAATTCAATATAACATGCCCGCATGCGAACTCCGGCTTTCGCATTTCTGTCTTTTTTCAAAGAAAAACCGCCGGTGCTGCAGCCGGCAGGATGTATACACTGACGGTTTTTCGTTATGAATCAGAAGTCTGTCACGCAGATGCGCTGCCCGAACATTCGAACAGAATCAATCTTCGTTACTCTTTTACGAAGAATACCGGAGAAATACCCGGTGTCGGTTCAATGACTGCGTCAAATCCGGTCACTTCTCCGTCCTGAACCCGGAAGGTTACCGGGAACTGCAGGCCGTAGACAAACATCGCCGCATCAAAGACATCATAGTTGTAATGCGTCAGGATGCCGTCATATCCGTTCCAGTTGAGCGCCAGCCCGTTCTCTGTTTCCTTTATGGTGATGTCAAGGAAACCGGGGCTGTTGTACACGCCGGTATAAGCAGACAGCGGCAGTGAAGGCACAGTATCTTTTACTCTTGCCTCTTCCTTTGCCTGCATTCCGGCTGCCATACCCGCAAACAGCGGGCCGATCACCGCGTTCAGACGGTCTGTCCAGTCTTCTGCCGGAACACCGAGGAAATCATCCAGGATTTCATATGTCACCGCATTGATCAGGAAGTTCGTTGTGCCGTTCGACAGAACGATAATACCAAGGTCTTCGGAAGGCAGTAATGTCATCAGTGAGGAGAAGCCAAGTGTATTACCGCCGTGACTCCACATCCTGCGGCCGCGGTAAAGATCCGTAAACCAGCCGAGACCGTAGGTCGTCTCCGTGATCTCAGGAAGCGAAAACAGATACGGTGTGCCGAGAAACTGCGGCTTGTGCACTTCGTCCAGAGTTGCCTTTTCGCAGATCTTCACGCCGTTCCAGGTACCGTCTCCCAATTGAAACTTCATATACTTCATCATGTCGTTTGCGGTTGAACATATCGCTCCTGCCGGCCCGACTGCCTTGAGATCCAGGTACGGCTGGGCAAGATTTCCCTGCGGGGTAAAGACATAGCCGAGCGATTTGTTCTCTCCCATGTCATTTACGGAAAGAACCGTGTCGTTCATCCCCAGCGGTTCAAGGATCTTTTCCGCCACCAGCTGTTCCCAGGTTTTTCCCGTAACCGCCTCCGCTGCGCATCCTGCCAGCATTACCATCTGGTTGGAATACTTGAAGCCGGCACGGAAATCAAACTGCGGCTGAAGATATGCCAGCTGAGGAATCATATCCATTCGATTTTCCGGCACTGCGTAGATTGACTGGGCATCATACGCCGCTGCGCCGGTGCGGTGACAAAGCAGATCCCGTAATGTCACATGTTCGGTTACATAGGGATCATACAGTTTCAGCGAAGGAAGATACTGAATGACCGGGGTGTCCCAGTTCAGTTTTCCCTCTTCCGCCAGGATGCCCAGCAGCAGGGAAGTAAAACTCTTGGTGGCAGATCCGATCGGCATCATTGTGTCCGCGTCAACCGGATCGGTATCATTCTTTTTGCCGTATCCTTTTGCGGTGAGCACTTCCCCGTTCTTTATGACACCGATGGAGAAGCCATGCAGATTCCATTTTTGAAGCAATTCCTGTGCATGTTCGTCTAAAGCGTTCAGATAGGTTCCGGTTTCCATAATCATGTCCTCCATTTCAGAATCCGTTCACGTCAATTCCGATCCCCGGCTTCTCCGTCAGGGTGATTTCTCCGCCCTTTGCGGTAAAGCCTCCGGTAATCCAGTCACAGTGAGAAAAGAATGTGATATCAAGGTCTGCTTTGGTGATGTTGTCCATCGCCGCAAAGAGATGCATCGCAGCGGTATTGGCAATCACGCTTTCCCCCATACATCCCAGCATGCAGAAGAGATGGTTTGCCTCCCCGATCGCATTGATCCTGAGAGCCGGTTCAATTCCTCCGCATTTCATCAGTTTGATATTGAGACCGTCACATGCCCGCATGGCCGCTAGACGCGCCGCGTCCTCCGGCAGATGACAGCTTTCATCCGCAGCTACCGGAAGAACACTCCGGCCGGTAATCTGTTTCAGACCTTCGAAGTCCGAATCGCGCACCGGCTGCTCAATCAGCTCAACACCGAGTCTGCGTAGTCCGGGTTCGATTTTCAGCGTATCCTTTACACTCCAGCCCTGATTTGCATCGACACGCAGAACAACATCCTCTCCGACAGCGTTCCGGATCGCCTCCATGCGTCTTAAATCTGTTTCGATGTCTTCGCCCAGCTTGATCTTAAGGATGGAAAACCCTTTGTTTTTCCATTCCAGACACTCTTCTGCCATCTCTTTGGGATTTCGGATTCCAACCGTAACATCGGAGACAAACGTCGGATTACTGCCGCCGAGATATCGGTAAAGCGGAAGCCCGGCGCGTTTTGAGGCGATGTCATAACATGCGATATCTATCGCTGCCTTGACTGCAGTGTGTCCGTGAAACATTCCGTTCATGACGGAATGGATGCGCTGTATGGCAAGCGGATCTTCCCCGATCAGTTTCTCCCGGATCGCTTCAGCGATGACCATGCAGGAATCGAGCGTATCTCCCGTCACAAAACCCAATGGTCCGGCTTCACCGTAGCCGGTGATGCCTTCATCCGTTTCGATGCGCAGCACCATGGTTTCAAACCCGTAAAGAACCGCAAAAGCGATCTTAAACGGACGGTCAAACGCAAAAGATGCTTTCTTCATCTGTATATTTGTAATTTTCATTTTGACTGAACCTCTGGTTTTATCTTAGCACGTATGCATGGTTATTCCGCGTTTTATACGCACGGACAAAGAAAAACCTGTTCCTTCTTTGGGCAGAAACAGGTTTCCTTCTGACAGTTTATATCGGTTCGTTCACAGAACTCATTCCAGCCGGGATTTCATTTTTTTCACGGCCGGAAACAATGTTTTATCCAGAACAAACGCTTCACTGAAGGCATCAATCACAATGCCCCTTACATCTCGTTCATTTGTCTCCGCCAATTGAACAGCGTTCAGAAACGGAACCGAAATCATCGAAAAATGCTTTCCATATTCCCCGGGTTCCTGTTCTCCGGAGAATACCGGGAAGTAATACTCCTCCCCGCTCTGCAGAATATCCGGCACCATCCGGGTGGTTTCCGAGGTCGTAAATTCCATACCGACAAGGGATTCGGGATCTCCGGCTTCCATCGCCTCTTTTACCCGCCGTTCCATCTCTGCCCTGTCCTGTTCTCCCATCACTGCCGTGCACGGCACAAGAACCGTACTGTCACGGAGATATTCCAGTACATGCAGGAAGTGAGGCTCATTGCGCGAACTGTTGAAGATATGAATCGCCGAGCGCAGAAGACTGCCGTCTGCGAGTTCTTCCTCCGTATAGTTTCGCTCCGAGGTCAGATCCGCATAGCAGAGAAATTTCCCCTGCTCAGTTTTGCGGACAAAGATCGAAACGGGTTCGCCGGCATGGATGCCGAAATCCTGATACGGCTGTTCCAGCAGGATGCCTTCGATAACGTGATCCCCGACACCTGTGATCCGCACCATGCGTCCTTCCGCCTGGAGTCCGTCCTTGGTCAGATACACCAGCACATCATCGGCCCGTTCCGGATTCCGGCTGCCGTCAAGAAACCGGAATGTCCGTGATTCTTCAATCTCATCCGGCGCATCATATTCCGCAAGCAGTTTCAGTTTTTTCTTAAACCGGGTTTTCAGTTCCCGGTCATTGTCCTCGATGACCGTAAACTCCGTTTCACGGATCACTTCGAACGGAAGCTGGGCCCGCAGATCATCGTCTCCTTCCGCAAAGCGGTAGATTGGTCCTTCTTCCGCTTCCTGGCGGAACGCAGCACAGAGGATCTCCGCTGTGAGCAGCCCTTCCCTGTCAATATATCCATAACAAAGCAGGCTGTCCGCTTCCTTCGCCTCAGGAAAGTCCCACATACTCAGACGCACCGGAGCGCTCATCGGAAAGATACAGAACTGTCTGTATACTGCCCGGAATCCTGTATTCTCAAACTTCATTTCGTCGCCGTGAATTCCTCATTCCTTTGGGTAACCTCCGGACGGGGAGAAAACGGCCTCACCTCGCTTTCTGTTTCTGCGTCAGATTTATCGTGCTGCGCTTTTTATTCCACAGATGCGCGGCATACCGGGAACGTAAAGAAGGTGTCCGGATACGGCTCCTCGTCCAGTGTAAAGTGCCACCACTCCTCCGCAAGCGGCCGGAATCCATGGTTTAACATCGCCTCCCGCAGAATCATGCGGTTGGCATACTGTTCTTCCGTGATGTCGGTATAATCCGGATGGCTGAGTTCTCCGAACCAGTCAAAGGTTCCGCCCATATCCACTTCCTTTTCCGTATTCATATCAAACAGTGTCAGATCCACTGTGCTTCCCCGGCTGTGGCCGGAGTGCGCATCAATATACCCGAGCGGAAACAGCTGATCTTTTTCAAGATCGGGATAGAAGTACGGTTTCATCCTCGTGTCTTCAACGTCTTCGGCCCAGCGCACAAAATGATCCACGGCCTTCTGCGGCCGGTAGGCATCATAGATCTTGAGCCGGTATCCCTTTTCCTTCAGTTCATCGCTGACGTCGTTTAATGCGGCAGCCGCTTCCTTTGTAAGGAGCGCCACCGGTTCTTCATAGCCGTCGATCCGGTCTCCCACAAAGTTGTAGGTGGAATAATACCGGATCTCAAGAATGACATCCGGCACCGCTTCACTGAGCAGCACAAAATCCGATGCGTCATCCGAATACGTATATCCATCCACTGTTGTCACTGGTGCTTCCTCCGTTTCCTTCGCTGCGTCAGTGCCTGCACAGCCGCTCAGGATGACGGCGGCGGCCATTCCTGCCGCAAAATAATATCTGAATCTGTTCATATCTGACTTCCTTCAGAGTAATTGTATTACATCCGCTTCCCGGCATGACGGTTTTTCCCTGCGTCTTTCGTTTTTTGCGTTCGGCAGAGACAAAAGGCAGAACAGCCCCGGCATATTCCGGGGCTGTTCCTGTATTCATACAGTATCGTTCCGACGATTCTGTTTCTGCACCGCAGAAGGGTTTACCTTGTGCCGGTCAGCGCGGTTCCGTTTACGTACAGCGTATAGCCGTTACTGATTACGGAGGAGGCACTGCCGCTGAAGGACGTCACATACGTATCGCCGGTCAATGTCCAGGTGCTGGAGCTGTCAACCGTGACGGATACGGTTCCGACGCTGGAAGATACCGTCTCTCCGGAGGCGTTTCTGATATCGCCGGAGATCGTTCCGGTAAAGGAAGACCCGTTATTCAGATTCAGTGTTAATTCTGCGTTGTCTCCCACCAGAATGGTTCCGTTCAGGGTCTGGTTTTCCGCATTGAGTTCTGCCTGATTGGCAGCGCCGCTCCATCCGTCATCGCATACGGACAGCAGAATATTCTCACGGTCATTGTTGGTAAGGGTCACACCGTTCAGGGTTATGACCGCACTGGTATTGGTCACATGGAAGATGTGGCCGCTGTTGCTGGTGAGGGTGCCGCCGTTCATGGTGAACGAGGATGTGCCGCTGTCTGCGTCACCGCTCATCGACTGGTAGATCATGACCGAATCCAGAAACTCTGCATTTCCGTTCCGTTTTGTATTCTCTGCCGTGAGGCTGCAGTTGTTCAGTGTGACGGAGTTCTTTCCTTCAATGCATACGCCCTCCGAAAGATTGGACACAAGCTCTGCATCCGTGACTGTGATTTCCGCCTGACCCCAGTCCGTTGGAGGTATAGCTTCCGCCCTCCGCATACACCTGACCGCCGCCCCGGTCGGTACGGATCGGTGCCGAGGAGCGCCCGCTTGTTTCGACGGTCAGATCATAGGCATAGGTGATTCCCCCGCCGGTGGTCATGATACCGCCGGAGCCGTTTCCGGTCGTTGTGATTTCCGAGTCCCGGATAATGACGGTCGTTCCGTCTCCGGAAGCCCCGTTCTGCCCGCCGTTTCCGCCATAGCAGAAGACCCCGTTTGCGCCTTCCGCATCGGATGTGATCACAGCATCGGTGATCGTTGTTTCAGAGCCGTCTTTGACAAGTACCGCCGCATTAAGACCATAGAAGTTGCAGTTGTCGCCGCCGTCGGAATCGCCGGTCTTTGTCACAGATGCGCCGGCAATCGTCACCGCTTCGGATGCGGCAATCAGCAGTGCACTCTCATCTGCGGTATCGGAACCATAGGTTTCATTCTTCTCCTCTGTACCGGATGTGATTTCATGCGCGGCTTTATAGTCAATGTCTGCCGAGCTTCCTCCGGGCGCCCCGCCGGGCCCGCCTCCCGGACCTCCGTCCGGTTTCTCCGGAGGGGTTCCGTCCGGCCGGTCTCCGCGGCCTTCTCCTTCCGGTCTGTGTTCCGTTTCCGTTGTTTCTTCCTGTGCTGCGTTCCCGTTCGTACTGCCCGCACAGCCGGTCAGTATCAGCACGGCACACAGCGCCGCGCATAATCCGGTGGTTCGTTTTGTCATAGGATGTTCCTCCGCTGTTCTGTTTCCCTTATTCTGCACGATTTATGTGAACACTTTCTGAACAACGTCAAAAATGAATCTGAATCTGCAGGGCAAACGAAAACCCGGACGGATCGGTTCCGGCCGGGCATCGGTTTCGTTTTCCGGATCGTGCTCAGGAGCGGTCTTTCCTGTTCGGCATGTATTCCATGCACATCATGGTAAGATCATCAAACTGTTCCGCATCCTCAACGAATGCATCAACGGCTTCGCGCACATGCGTCAGCGTCTCCTCCGGAGAAGCGTCCGGATTCACATTCAGGGCATCGATCATCCGGTCTGTGCCGAACATCGTTCTGTCATTCCGGGTCGCTTCGGGAATACCGTCGGTATAGACAAAGATCTTGTCTCCCGGATTCAGTTTGATTTCGTATTTGTCATAGACGGAGTTTCCCATTCCGCCGACGACCATATTATGCTTGTCTTTCAGCAGTTCAAACCTTCCGGTTTCCCTGCGGAAGACAGCCGGGTATTCATGGCCGGCATTGGATGCCGTAATAATACCGGTGCTGATTTCAAGGATACCGATCCATACCGTGACAAACATTCCGATCGAGTTGTCGGTGCAGAGCATTTCATTGGTTGCCTTCAGGATCTCATCCGGCTGCTGCTGCATCATGGTGCTGTTCTGCAGGATGACCTTGGAAACCATCATATAAAGTGCAGCAGGCACACCCTTTCCGCTGACATCCGCAATGACAAGGCACAGATGATCCCTGTCAACCAGGAAGAAGTCATAGAAGTCCCCTCCGACTTCCTTTGCCGGAACCATGGACGCATGAATGTCGAACTCACTCTTTTCCGGGAACGGCGGGAATACATGCGGCAGCATCGATTCCTGAATGTCATGCGCCATCCGGAGCTCTGTGCGTTCCCGCTCCCGCTCCGCGGTAATCGAGCGGATCGAGTCTTCTCTCTGCGCCAGTTCTTTTTCCATATCCGCCATGACGTGACTCAGGTTTTCTATTTCATCTCCGGTATGGATATTCAGGGAAGAGAAATGATCATGGTTCTCACCCGGGCCGGATTTTGCGTAGGCCTCGGCAGCCCCGGCAATCGCATTGATGGGTTCCACCATCTCTTTTTTGATGTAGTAACTGATCAGAATAATGATCAGGGTAATCGCCGCAATCATGCCGAACGTGATCTTGATCAGATAGTCTATAAGATCCGGGTAAATATTCACGAGGGTAACATCCGAGAGAACAAAGGCGGTGACTTCGCCCGCTTCATTCCGTACCGGAACGCCTGCCGTGCACATCCAGCCGTAGGTTTCCGTCCGGCTGAGATCATACAGAATGCCTTCCCCGTCCCAGTGCAGGAACTTCCTGGCTTCCGAAATTTCTACGGTTTCCCATTCTCCAAGCGAGAAGTGGTACGCATCCTGGGGATCGACGACATAGACCAGCGCACTGGTCTCTTCATCAAACATCGCTACATATACATCATCCACTTCGCCGGATTCAATATAGACCTTCAGTTTTTCGGAAAGATAATCGAGCGAGGACTTCTGTTTTTCAGCGACATCGGCATAATGCGCCGCATACTCGGGGGTTCCCGTTTTACTGCGCTCTTCCGGGGAAAGACTGCGGTAAACCGCCATCACATCCTCTCCGAGGACTGCGGTATCCGTCTGTTCAATAATGTCCAGATGAGCATAGGTGGCCACATCAAATGCATGGCCGGTATACTGCTGGATCAAAGACTGCAGATGCAGAATCAGTCCGATACCGAGCGCAACGGCCACAAGAAGAACGCCGCCGATGACGGCGAGCCGTGCTGTTTTACGGACAGAGACTCATGTTCTGTTTTCTGTTTCTTAGCGTCTTCCATTCTTCGTTGTCCTGCACAGTAAGTATACCTCGGTACGATTCCCCCGAACAATGACGAATTCGTATGCCCGCCTGCATGTGCGGCTGATGGAACCATAAAGAAAGGCAGAACATCCTGCTTCACGCGGACACTCTGCCTCGGTTGGTGAATGATCGTTATGCCTTGTACAGCACCAGTGTTTCGTAGGGTTTCAGATGAATCGTCTGCCCGGCTTCCGTACGGCCGTAATTGGATAAGAGCACCCGGTACCCATCCGTCGCTTCCGGAAGGGTTACTTCGGTTTCTTCTCCGAAGAAATTATTTACGGCAATCAGGCATTCCTGCCCCAGCACCCGCTTATAGGCGAATACCTTCGTATGGTCTTCCAGGATCGGTTCAAACAGTCCCTCCTGTACGACAGGCATGGTTTTGCGCAGCCGGATCAGTTCCTGATAGAAGGCAAAGATCGAATCGGGATCGCTGCGGTCATTGGCCGCATTGATCTCTTTATATCCTGCCTGGCTCCGGATCCAGGGTTTGACGTCGGAGAATCCGCCGTTTTCACTGTCATCCCACTGCATGGGGGTTCTGGCATTATCGCGGGAGCGCTCCTGCAGGATATGCAGCACCTCTTCCTTTGGTTTGCCTTCCTTCAGCAGAACATCATAGATGTTGGTGCTTTCGACATCCGCATACTCCTGAATATCCGTGAAGTACGCGTTGGTCATGCCGAACTCCTCTCCCTGATAGATGTACGGCGTTCCTCTCATCATCTGCATCATACAGGCGAGCATCTTTGCGCTTTCTTTCCGGTATTCCTTATCGTTGCCGAACCGCGATACCGAGCGCGGCTGGTCATGGCAGTTCCAGAAGAGCGCATTCCATGCGTTCTTCTCCTGCATGCCGAGCTGCCACTCCGTGAGAAGCCCCTTGAGCTCCATGAAGTCTGCCGGCTGCAGCTCCCACTTCTTCTTGTTTTTATAGTCTGTTTTCAGATGGTGGAAGGAGAATACCATGTCCAGTTCTTCCGTTCCTTCCCCGGCATACCGTACGCAGTTTTCGATCGTTGTCGAACTCATCTCGCCGACCGTAAGACTCTCCGGATCCTGACCGAAGCTGGCCCGGTTGAGCTCTCTCAGATACTCGTGTTCCTTCGGGCCGTCGGTATAGAACTGACGTCCGTCAAAGTTGTTCGGGTCATCCTCAAAGGAGGCTTTGGAGATCAGGTTGATCACATCGAACCGGAAGCCGTGGACTCCCTTGGCCCGCCAGTAGTTCACAATATCCGCGCACTCTTTCCGGACATCCGGATTGGTCCAGTCAAGGTCTGCCTGACTGACATCGAAGAGATGAAGGTAGTATTCGTCAAACTGTTCCACGTACTGCCACGCGCTGCCCGCAAACTTGGACTGCCAGTTGTTGGGCGGCACGCCGGGCCCTTTTCCGCGGCGGAAGATATAGTAGTTTTTATACTTTTCTTCGCCGGCCAGCGCCCGCTGAAACCATTCATGTTCCACGGAAGTGTGGTTGAACACCATGTCAAACATGATGTCGATCCCGCGCTTCTTCGCCTCGCGCACCAGCTCTTCAAAGTCTTCCATCGTGCCGTACCGCGGATCTAAAGCACGGTAATCCGCTACGTCATACCCGTTATCCTTCTGGGGAGAAATCATCATCGGGTTGAACCAGATATAATTGATTCCCAGCTCCTGAAGGTAATCCAGACGGGAGATCACACCCCGGATATCGCCCCAGCCGTCATGATCGGAATCCTGAAACGACTTCGGATAAATCTGGTATACAATTTTATCGTTTTTGCCCATGTCACTACCTCAGCTTATTTTGATAATATCAGTTTCTTTTGCGTTGACTGTTCCTTTTTTCAGCAGTTCCACTGCCGTCCCGTCCGTGAAGATGATCGGGGTTACGGTCGGTTTTCCCTGCGACCGGATGTATTCAAGATCAACAGTTGTGAGCAGATCGCCCTGCTTGACAATGTCACCCTGCTTAACCGCCGGGGTGAAGCCCTTGCCGTTGAGCTCCACAGTATCCATACCGATATGGATCAGCACTTCCTTTCCGTTGGCTGCCTTTAATCCGTAGGCATGGCCGGTCGGGAAGGCGACTGTGATCTCACCGGAGAACGGAGCGTAGATTTTTCCTTCTGTGGGATCGATCGCAATGCCGTCTCCCATCGCCTTGGAGGCAAATACCTGGTCTTCCACTTCACTTACCGGCATGATCGTTCCGGAGACCGGAGCCGCAAAGGATTCGTTCAGCTGGCTTTCGGTAAATACCGGAGCGCTGACAGGTTCTTCCGCTGCTTCTTCAACTGCTTCCTCTTCATAGAGTTCTCCGGTTTTGGGGTCGATCTTCCGACGGCCGACCGCAACCGTGAGGACAAACGGTACAACCAGTGCCACCAACATTGCCAGGGCGAAGATTGCCATATACTTCGGGAAGATGGAGATGATGCCCGGAAGTCCGCCGACACCGATGGACGCCGCCGTAACACTGAAGGCGGTTGAGATGATGGCTGCGATGCAGGAGCCGATCATCGCGCAGTAGAACGGGAACTGGTATTTGAGGTTGATACCGAACATTGCGGGTTCGGTAACACCGAGCCAGCAGGAGATCATGGAAGGAATGTTGACTTCCTGGGCGCGGGCATTCTTCTTCTGCAGGAAACTCATACCCGCAACCGCAGAACCCTGGGCGATATTGGACAGGGCAATCATCGGCCACAGCATTGTTCCGCCGGTGGTGTTGATCAGCTGAAGGTCAATCGCATTGGACATGTGATGAAGGCCGGTGATGACCAGCGGAGCGTAGAAGAAGCCGAAGAGCGCACCGAAGAGAATCCGGTAGCGTCCGGAGATACCGGCCATAACAAAGGCGGATACTGCTTCTCCGATCTTCCAGCCGATCGGACCGAGTACGAAGTGCGCAGCCATAACGGCCAGCAGGAGTGAGCAGAACGGCACAACGATCATCTGGACGACCTGCGGTACGATTCGTTTGAAGAAGCGTTCCAGGTAAACCAGGGTGAACGCGGCGAGGATCGCCGGGATGACCTGTGCCTGATAGCCGATCATACGGAAGCTCGCAGCACCGAAATCCCATACATAGTTCGGAGCCCAGGCATCCGCTGCCATGCCCGCAACACCATAGGCGTTGACCAGCTGGCCGGAGATCAGGGTAAGACCGAGGATGATGCCGAGGATCGGTGTACCACCCATCTTGCGCATGACAGACCAGCAGATTCCCACCGGGATGCCGGTGTGGAATACCGCTTCACCGATGAGCCAGAGGAATTTGTCGAGGCCTGCCAGGAATGTGCCCTCCTGCAGAACAACCGCAGTTTCGAGGATATTCCGGAAGCCGAGGATAAGACCGCCGCAGATGATTGCCGGAATGAGCGGTGCGAAGATTTCAGCGATGTTGGACATCGCCTTCTGAAGCGGTGTCTGATTGTCTTTCGCCGCATTCTTCGCCGCATCTTTGGATACGCCTTCAATTCCGGCGGCGGAAGTGAAGTCCTTGTAGAATTCATCCACTTCGTTTCCGATGATGACCTGGAACTGGCCGGCCTGTGTGAAGGTTCCCTTTACGGACGGAAGGGCTTCAATTTTTTTGATATCCGCTTTTTTCGGATCCGCAAGGACAAAGCGCATTCTGGTAACGCAGTGCGTCACGGCGTTGATGTTGTCTTTCCCGCCGACGTAATCGAGCAGTTTGACCGCATCATCTGTAAACTTTCCCATAGTTCTTTTCCTTTCTACTTGTTTGAACAAGTTTGTTTACAGTCTCAATATACCCTACTTGTTTAAACATGTCAACCACGTATCGCAAAAAAATCTTAATTTGTATAAACAACTTCCCATCAATATAATGGAAGGCAAGGAGATCACAGCTATGCCAACCGCAAAATACGAAGCGATCTACCGGTCCATCAAACGCGATATTGAAACCGGGATCTATAAATACGGCGACTTTCTGCCGTCGGAAAACACCTATACCGAACGGTTCGGGTGTACCAGAAACACGATTCGGCGGGCTCTTTCCGTACTGACATCGGAGGGCTATCTTCTGCCTCAGCACGGCAGAGGCGTAGAGGTGATCTACTCCCCGCAGGCAAACAAATCCCTGTTTACGATCGGCGGGATTGAAAGCTTTGCGGAAGCCGCCGCAAGAAATAATATTCAGACCGTGACCCGGCTTATTTCATTTGAAGAAATCAAGGCTGATGAAGCCATCAGCCTGAAGACCGGTTTTGACATAGGAGAAGAGCTGTATCTGATCCGCCGGGTGCGGACGTTCGACCAACGGGCAATTATTTATGACACCAATGTGTTCCTGCGCTCAGAAACCGAAGGACTGAATGAAGAAATCGCAAAACAGTCCATATACCGCTACCTGGAACAGGAACTTCATATGAACATCACAACCAGCCGGAGACGCGTCACAGCAGAAAAGGCCTCCCGGGAAGACCGGAAGTACCTTGATCTTGGAGAGTATGACTTTGTGCTCACGGTTACCGGCCAGGTTTTTAATTCCCGGGGAATCATGTTTGAATACACCCAGTCCCGGCATGTGCCGGACCAGGTATGCTTTATTGAATCTGCGGTAAGACAGCGGATCTAGTCCGAAACGGAAAGAATCCGGCAGGTGGTCAGCGAGAGTTCTTTGGAAGATATATCACTTCCGGTCTTTCCGGCATTGATAAGATCCGCAAAGTGCTGCGTTTCAAACGTAAACTCGCTTTCATAGTCAAAGCGGAACGTTTCCGTTCCCTGCGATGTTTCCAGTATCACTTCCCGTGCCCGCCAGAACTGCCGGCAGGAGATCGTTCCCTGTTCTCCGTAAATGCGGACCCATTCATCCGTGTAGAGATACCCGCACCGGGCATTCAGAATCAGATCCCGGTCGGTTTCAACGGTAATGGAGGAGCTCAGCGTATTGCCGGTTTTGGGATCGACGGTCTCCGCATGCGAAACGGTTTTCACCCCATACGGAAACAGCGACATCAGAAAGGATACCGGGTAGCATCCGATATCATAAACATAGTCTCTGCCGAATTTCTCCGGAAGCCGGGCAAGATCCCCCGGCCTCGCAAAGCATCCGGATGCGTAATGTACCGGCCCGACCGCATTCTGCTGTAATAATTCCCGGATCTTCGCATATGCCGGAGTAAACAGCGCTTTATACGCCTCCATCAGCAGGAGGTGTTTTTCTTCTGCCAGCGCAAAGAGTTCTTCCTCCTCCTTCAGAGTAAGACACATCGGCTTTTCGCATAATACGTGCTTGTTATGTTCAAGACAGTTTCTGACCACCTCATAATGCGAGAGAGTCGGTGTGCAGACATACACTGCCGCAAGAGAGGAATCATTATAGAATTCCTCATATGTCAGTACGGTGCTGATGCCGAATTCGTTCGCATACTCCGTTACCCGCTCCGGGCTGCGGGATACGATCGCACATACTTCTGCCCCTTCCAGGAAGCGTGCTCCTTCCAGAAACCGCCGGCTGATATATCCTGGCCCGGCCAGTGCAATTTTCAACTGTCCCATGGTGTTCTCCTGTCACACATATTTAAGCACATCTGTGCTCCATGTTTTCATGCAGTTCCGTTCCTGATCCCTCCGGCTGTGCCGGACGGATGCCATCAAACACACAGATTTCAGGTTCCTGTTTCAGAGCTGTTCTCTTCTTACCAAATGTCGCCGTAAGGCGACCTATATCATTAGTTTTCTAAAAGCCATTTCATTTATTCTTGTGTTAGATGGTTTTGAGCTGTATAATGTTTTTATGGAATACAAATCAAACAATAATGTAGTCTATTCCTGCAAGTATCATGTGGTTTGGTGTCCTAAATATCGACGCTCTGTTCTTGTGGATGGAGTTG